>CAYWUD010000159.1:0-5706 GCA_964461355.1 uncultured Pseudomonadales bacterium
GGTGAAGGGCCGGCGGCGCGGTCGGTCAAGCTCGATCTGCCCCCTTTTACCCTGGTCGGTGCCACTACGCGGGCCGGGCTTCTGACCTCGCCGCTGCGTGATCGATTCGGCATCGTTCAGCGGCTCGAGTTCTACTCGGAGACCGATCTTGCCACAATAGTGCAGCGTTCAGCGGCCATTCTGGGGATGGAGATGGGCGCGTATGCCGCCCTTGAGGTGGCACGTCGCAGCCGCGGTACGCCGCGGATCGCCAACCGGCTGCTGCGCCGTGTGCGTGATGTGGCGGATGTGCGCAATAACGGCGTGGTATCGCCGGAACTGGCCGATCAGGCCCTGTCGATGCTGGATGTGGACAAGCGCGGCTTCGACCAGATGGACCGACGCCTGCTGCTGGCGATGATCGAAAAATTCGGCGGTGGTCCGGTGGGGATTGACAGCCTGGCCGCGGCGATCAGTGAGGAGCGCGACACCATCGAGGATGTGATCGAGCCCTACCTGATCCAGCAGGGCTTTGTCATGCGTACGCCTCGCGGGCGCATTGCCACCGAGCATGCCTACCAGCACTTCGGGCTCAAACATTGAGTGTTACGGGACGCTATATAGCTTTTTTTCATGATGAATGAATTTTTTCTCAAGGTCCGAGTCTATTACGAGGACACCGATGCCGGCGGCATCGTCTATTACGTCAATTATCTGAAATTCATGGAGCGCGCGCGTACCGAGTTCCTGCGTACACTGGGCGTGTCGCAGCAGCAGATGGCGGCCGATGAGGGCGTACTTTTTGTGGTGCATTCACTCGATGCGCAGTACCTTGCTCCGGCCAGGCTCGATGACGAGCTGACCGTCAGTGCGCGCGTGGTGCAGCAAAAGCGCGCCAGTTTTGATTTCGAACAGGAAGTACGGCGCGCCGATCAGGTGTTGTGCCGGGCTCGGGTTCGGATCGCCTGTGTCAGGGGCGCGCGGATGCGTCCCTGCCCGGTGCCCGAGTCCATCAGTGCGCAGATTGCGCTCGATTGAATGTCAACGCCGCATGGGCGCTGGGAAAAGGAGTAAAAGGTGGCCGAGTCGATCTCTATCTGGACGTTGATTGCGGAGGCCAGCTGGATCGTGCAGCTGGTGATGCTGGTGCTGTTGCTGGCTTCGATCGCCTCCTGGGTGCTGATCGTACAGCGTGCGCGGCTGATTCATGCGGCCCGGCGCAGGATGCTCGCCTTCGAGGACCGTTTCTGGTCCGGTGTCGATCTCAGCCAGCTGTATCGTGAACTGAGCGAGAAAAGCGGCGGCCCTGAAGGTCTGGAATCGATCTTTCGCGCCGGTTTCCGCGAATTTACCCGCCTGCGCCAGCAGAATTCCGATGCCGATGCAGTGATGGAAGGTACCCAGCGGGCCATGCGCGTGGCCCTGTCGCGCGAAGAGGAAGCGCTGGAGCAGCATCTGCCGTTTCTGGCGACCGTCGGCTCGACCAGTCCCTACATCGGCCTCTTCGGTACGGTCATCGGGATCATGAACAGCTTCCGCGGGCTGGCCAATGTGTCCCAGGCCACCCTGGCCACGGTGGCTCCGGGTATTGCCGAGGCGCTGATTGCTACCGCCATGGGTCTTGTGGCGGCGATTCCCGCCGTGGTTGCCTATAACCGCTTCTCGGCCCGTGTCGATGGTCTGCTGGGCAGTTACGAAACCTTTGCCGACGAATTTTCCAGCATTCTGCACCGCAAGGCCCACAGTCAGCTCGGTACCCATGTTCAGGCGCAGGAAGACTAGGTCATGGAACGCAGCAGACGGCAGAAACGCAAGCCGGTTTCCGAAATCAACGTGGTGCCCTACATCGACGTGATGATGGTGCTGCTGATTGTGTTCATGATCACGGCGCCGATGCTGACGCAAGGTGTCAAGGTCGAACTGCCGAAGGTCAATACCGATCCTCTGCCGCAGACGCAGCAGCAGGAAATGCTGGTGGTCTCGATCGATGCAAAAGGACGCTATTTTCTCGATCTCGGTGATCAGAAACGCCAGCAGAGTGCGCTGACGCGGTCTGAAGTGGCCGAACGGGTCGGCAAGCTGGTGGCGACCAATCCGAAGCTCGATGTCCTGGTCAACGGTGATCGTGCGGTTTCCTACGGACAGGTGGTCGAGCTGATGGGCACCCTGCAGGCCGCCGGCGTCGGTAACGTCGGTCTGATTACCGAGCCGGATACGGACTGAGAATGGGCCGTTTTCTCTCTTTCTCGCCTCAGGGATACGGGCTGCCGGTGGCTGTTTCGGTGCTGCTGCACCTGCTGGTGGTCCTGTTTCTGCTGTCGGGCATGTCCCTCAACCTCAAGTCACCGAGCAAGCCGCCGGAGCATATCCAGGCGAAACTGGTCACGCTGGCACCCGAGCCCAAGGGGCCGAGTGCGGCCGAGCTCAAGCGTCAGCAGGAGCAGCAGAAGAAGCAGGCGGCTGAAGCGAAACGCCGTGCCGAGGCCAAGCGGCAGGCGGATGCAAAACGTCAGGCCGAGGCGAAGCGCAAGGAAGAAGCCAGGCGCAAGGCCGAGCTGGCCAAACAGGCTGAAGCGAAGCGGCAAGCTGAACTCAAGCGCAAGGCGGAAGCGGCCAAACAGGCCGAAGCAAAACGTCAGGCCGAGGCCAAGCGTCAGGCCGAAGCCAAGCGCAAGGCCGCCGAAGCACGGGCCCGGGAGGAAGCGGCTGCACGGCGCGCCCGAGAGCAGGCGGCTCTGGAACAGGAGATGGGGAATCTGCTGGCCGCCGAAGAGGCCGAGCGTGCGCGTGCGGCGGCCCAGGCGGCCAGTGAAGCCGAACTGGTGGCGGGCTACTCTCAGCTGATTCGTGAGCAGGTCGCGGCCAACTGGTCTCGTCCACCCAGTGCGCGTAACGGGATGCAGGTGGTGTTGCTGGTGCAGATGGTGCCGACCGGTGAAATCGTCGATGTTCAGGTGCTCAGCGGCAGTGGCAGCGAGAGCTTTGATCGCTCGGCCGTACAGGCGGTGACCTTGACCGCCCGGGTGGCCGAATTGCAGGATCTGTCACGGCGCTATCCACGTGTGTTCGAGCGTGAGTTCCGTCGCTTCAAGTTTATTTTCCGACCCGAGGATCTACTCCAGTGAGAGAACAACTGCGCGCGCTGGCCGTGGTGCTGCTGGCCTTTTGGGCTGTAACCGCCCGCGCCGAGCTGACGATCGAGATTACCCAGGGGCGTGACAACGCCGTACCGGTGGCGGTGGTGCCCTTTCTCTGGAGCGGCCCACGGCTGCCTGAAGATGTTGCCTCTATTGTCGAGCAGGACCTCGGTCGCAGCGGTCAGTTTGCACCGCTCGAGCGCGCCTCGATGCTGGCCTATCCGGTTGCGGCGACAGAGGTTGTCTTCAGTGACTGGCGCCGGCAGCAGGTCGAATATCTTCTGATCGGGCAGGTCGCGCGTGAGAGCGATGGGCGTTATCGCATCGACTACGAACTCTTCGACACCCAGCGTGAACGCTCCCTGCTGAAGGCGCATGTCACCGGTGTGGAGCCGCAGCTGCGTGATCTGGCGCATCATATTGCCGATCAGGTGTACCAGAAACTGACCGGCGTAAAAGGCGCGTTTTCTACCAAGATCATGTACGTTTCCGCGCATTTTCGCAGCCCGGAACGCACCGATTACACCCTGTTTTATGCCGATGCCGACGGCCGCCGACCGCGTCCGCTGCTGCGCTCGAAGGAGCCGATTCTCTCGCCCAGCTGGTCGCCTGACGGCAAGCGGGTGGCCTATGTCTCCTTTGAGGGCGGGCGTCCCGGGGTGTATCTGCAGGAGCTGGCTTCCGGCAAGCGTGAAAAGCTGACCCGTTTCCCTGGAATCAACGGCGCGCCGCGCTGGTCGCCCGACGGACGTCAGCTGGCGCTGGTGCTGTCGCGTCACGGCAACCCGGATATCTATCTGCTCGATCTTGCTACCCGCAAGCTGACCCAGGTGACCGATCACTACGGCATCGATACCGAGCCGAGCTGGATGCCCGATGGCAAGTCGCTGGTGTTTACTTCCAACCGCGCCGGTGGTCCGCAGATCTATCAGCTTGAGCTGGCCAGCGGTGCGATCAAGCGGCTGACCTTTGAAGGACGCTATAACGCCAGTGCCCAGCTGTTCAACGATGGCAAGGCGATGGTGCTGGTACACAAGGGGGAGGGGGTCGATCAGTTCAATATTGCACTGCTCAATCTTGAAAATCAGCGCCTGCGTCTGCTGACGTCGACCCGTCTGGATGAGTCGCCGACCATCGCCCCCAACGGTGCCATGGTGCTGTATGCGACCAAGCATCAGGGACGCGGTGTTCTGGCCGGTGTATCCAGTGACGGACGCGTACAGTTTCGCCTGCCGGCCGAAGCGGGTGATGTCCGTGAACCGGCCTGGTCCCCGTATCTCAACTGAATCATGATGACCGCGTTGCGGTCGCCCACGCGTAAAAACAGGAATAGACGATGAAGCAACAATGGAAAGGTTGGGTAGCCGTCGCTACCCTGGCAGTGCTGTCCGGCTGTAGCACCACGGGCGGTTCCGGTGACAGCCAGGTCGATGCCGGTCAGGGCTCGGTGGTCGAGGGCGGTGAAGGCATGACCAGCGGGATCGGCGACGGTACCGGCCTCGAAGGCGGGCTGAGCTCGGAATATATCGGTGACAGCGGCCTGACCCAGAATGAGCAGGGGCTTCTGGAGCAGAAGATCTACCGCTTTGATTATGATTCGGCTCAGATCAAGGCCGACGACCTGATTGCGCTGGATGCGCATGCCAAATACCTGACCTCTCCGGCCGGACAGAATCTCAAGGTGATGATTCAGGGGCATACCGATGAGCGCGGCGCACGCGAGTATAACCTGGCGCTGGGTGAGCGCCGTGCCAATGCGGTCAAGCAGTATCTGGAACTGCGCGGGGTGCGCAATGATCAGCTCGAGGTGGTCAGCTACGGTGAAGAGCGTCCGCTGAATCCGGCCAGCGACGAGCAGGCCTGGGCGGAAAACCGTCGTGCGGTTCTGGTGCCGGCCAGCACCCGTTACGGTAACTGAGCAGGGAGAGACTGATGGCGGTGAGCAAGCATCTGCTGGGACTATTCGGCGCCGGCGTTCTGCTGTGCGGCACACTTGAGGCCAATCCGATCCCGGTGGTCGAGGTGGGCAGCAGCACCCCCGTGCAGGCCAGTCGTACGGCTGCGGTATCGTCCGCGGTTGTGCCACAGGCTGACGCCGTTACGCGGTTGTTGCAGCAGCTTGAAGCGATGCAGCGGGAGCTGGCCGAGGTGCGCGGGCAGATGGAAGAGCAGCGCCACCAGCTCGAGCAGCTCAAGGCTCAGCAGAAAGACCGCTATCTGGATCTTGATCGCAGACTGAGTGCGCTGGCACAGCCGCCGGCATCGGCATCGGCATCGGTGGCTGCGCCTGCAGCGGCAACGGGCGCAGCCGCGGCTTCGACCCCGGCTACGCCGGTGGCTGGTGAGCAGGAAGCCTATCAGGCGGCCTTTGCGCTGATCCGTCAACGCCAGTTCGATCAGGCGATCAGCGCCCTTGATCAGTTTCTCAAGCAGTATCCGAACTCTGAACTGGCCGCCAATGCGCGTTACTGGCAGGGCGAGGTCTTTTTGGCCGAGGCCAACTACGCCGGGGCCAAGGCGGCTTTCGAGCAGGTGCTGGCAGACTATCCCGGCAACAGCAAGCTCAGCGATGCATCCTACAAGCTCGGTC
>CAYWUD010000160.1:0-5689 GCA_964461355.1 uncultured Pseudomonadales bacterium
GGCCACACCGTCACCGACTGCGGCTACCTTGCCCTGCTGGGTCAGGCGCAGGGCGGGTTGGTACTGGCCGAGCCAGGCCGCCTGACGATCAAGAAGCGGGGTGGGACTCAAGGCATCAGGCGTCATGAAGCGGCGCCTCCTGTAAGGATGCTGCTGCGGTTTCGGCAAAAAAACGCAGTTCTTCGGCAAGGTTGGCGTGCAGATGCCAGCTGCCGATGATCAGCTCGATGCCGGATAGCAATTCCGACGCCTCCTCATAGGTGAACGTCAGCGGTTGCTCAAGCCCTGCGCACAGCGTCTGCTGCAGGCGCTGGCGCTGCTCGGGTGCCAGTGTATAGGCGCTGCGCACCGTCGCCAGAGGGCTGCGTTCGAGGGCAGCACTGATGTGTGTGCGTGCCTCCTTGTCGAGCAACGGCCACTGTTCGAGAAAGAGTTCCAGCAGTCTGGCCTCAAGGTCGGGGCCGGCCAGGCGGGTGAGCAACGTGCTGCTAAAGCGTGCGCCCAGGCGCAATGCGCGCAGCTCGATATTCTGCTGCCACTGGCTGCGCTGGTGTTCTTCACGGGCCTGTTCGCGGGCGCGGGCCAGCGCAAGGGCCTGCTGCTGTTCTTCCAGAGCCTGATTGCGGGCGGTCAAAAGTTCCTGTTGCAGTGCCAGGCGCTGCTGATCCTGTTGCTGCTGCCAGTCGGCAACCTGCTGTGCGAAGGCCTGTTGCCGGGCGCTGGCCTCCTCTTCGGTGCGCCGGGCGTGGGCCAGTTTTTCCGCCACCCGCGCCCGGCGTTGGTGCAGCACATTCAGTACCGGCTGGTAGAGAAAATGGCGCAGCAGCCAGACCAGCACCAGAAAATTGATCAGTTCAAGGACAAAGGTGCTCCAGTCGATCTGCATAAGCACTCCTAGCGCAGCAGGTATTCAAGCAGCGGATTACGAAACAGCACGATCAATACGATCACCAGCACATAGATCGCCAGCGATTCGATCATCGCCAGGCCGATAAACAGGGTACGGGTGATCGCCTTTTCCGCTTCTGGCTGGCGCGCCAGCGCTTCAAGCGCCTGGGCAATGGCGCGGCCCATAGCGATTGCAGGGAAGATCACACCGATGGCGATCGCCAGCAGGGCGGTGGCGGTGGAGATCAGGGCAAACAGGTTGATATCGCTCATGGGGTCCTCCCGGAAGCGGGCTGTGTCACGTTGCTGTGTAGTTGCGCCTGCATGCCGCCGGCCAGGTAGATCAGGGTCAGCATGCCGAAAATATAGGCCTGCACCAGAGCCTCGATGATATGCAGCATCAGGATCGGAATCGGCACCAGAAACCCGGCGACCAGCAGGATCAGGAGGGCGGCCATCTCCAGACTCATGATGTTGCCGAACAGACGGATCGCCAGAGCCAGGGTGCGGGAAAACTCGCCGAGGAGGTGGAAGGGCAGCAGCAGCGGGCTGGGGCTCAGGTAATGATGCAGATAGGATTTCCAGCCCGCCGCGCGGATGCCGAACCAGGGCACGGAGAGGAACACCAGTACGGCCAGCGCGGCAGTGGTGGAAAGGTCGGCGGTGGGCGAATGCAGGCCCGGAATGAGGCCGGTCAGATTGGCGATGGCCAGATACAGCCACAGGGTGGCGACAAAGGGCAGCAGCAGCGCCGTGCGCCCCGGCAGCACGGCCTCGATGGCGGCCGATACGGCCTGTACGGCGCCTTCCAGTGCGGTCTGGATCAGACCCGGCTGTTCCACCGAGAGATTGCGTGTCAGCAGGCGGCAGAGTACCGCGAGGATGAGCAGGATCCCCCAGCTGGTCAGCGTGGTCCGGGTGATGATCAGAGGGCCCCAGTGCAGCAGGGGTGCAAGCGGTTCCATTACCAGTGCTTCCGTATGAAGTGATAGACGTTGAAGGCGCCAAGGACGATACCGAGCACGATCAGACTCATGCTCCAGCGCGTCGAATAACCGGCCTGCAGACTGTCGAGCCAGCGCCCGAGGTAGGCGCCGCCGATCAGCGGCAACAGGAACAGCAGCGACAGGGTGCCGAGATAAACGGTCTGGGCCAGCAGCGAATGGCGCGCGCGCTCGGCTTCTTCGAGCCTGTTTGCATCGCGTTTGAGCTTCTGATGCCAGCGTTGGTTGTTCATGCGGGGCTCCGAGGCAGGTGGCGCATCCGTTCGAGCAGGGCCTGTTCGAGCGAGGCGAGCTGGTGGCGGATCGCGGCCAGATTCTCTTCCTCGCGGGCCAGCTGCCCGGTCAGTTCGGCGCACAGGGCGTGGTAGTCGGTGCTGATCAGGTAGCGGCGCGTACTGATCAGAAGACGATTGTCGCGAAAGTAGAGCAGTGCGCCGGGGCAGGCGAGATACTGGCGTGGCCCCTCGGCACACTGAAAATGGGCCATGCCGTAGTGCAGGCGGGTGATCAAGGGCGCGCGGCGCGGCAGGATGCCGAAACTGCCACTGGCATCGGTGCCGACAAAACGCTGCACCGCCTCGATACGGGTACAGCGCTCGGTGCTGTTGAGCTCGAGGGTAAAACTGTTCATGGAGCGCTCCCCAGCGAGCCCTGCATATAGAACGCTGATTCGGGGCGGTCGTCGTAGTCCCCGCGAAGCAACGCTTCGCAGTCAGTCAGCGTCGCTTCCAGTGGCACCGAGGTGCCGGCAATGCCGGTATGGTCGGCGACGACAAAAAACGGCTGGGTCAGATAGCGTTCGATGCGGCGGGCGCGATCGACGATCTGGCGATCGCTGCGCGACAGTGATTCCACGCCCAGCATGGCGATAAAGTCCTCCAGCTCGCGGTAGCGCGCCAGATGTTCGCGGACCGCCCGAGCGACCTGATAATGCCGCTCGCCGATCAGCGCCTGATCCATCATGCGGCTGTTGGAGGCCAGCGGATCGACGGCAGGGTAGATCCCCTTGGCGGCCTGGGAGCGGGCCAGTACCACCGAGGTGTTGATATGGCTGAGCAGGGCCTGTACGGCCGGATCGGTCATGTCGTCGGCCGGCACGTAGACCGCCTCGACGGCGGTGATGCTGCCCTGGCGGGTCGAGGTGATACGCTCCTGCAGTTCGGCCACCTCCGACAGCAGCGTCGGCTGATAGCCCACGGTTGCCGGCATGCGGCCGAGCAGGCCGGAGATTTCGCTGCCGGCCTGAACAAAGCGAAAGGCGTTGTCCATCAGAAACAGCACGTCCTGGGCCACGTTGTTACGCAGGTACTCGGCATAGGTCAGCGCCGAGAGGCCGACCCGAAAGCGCACCCCCGGAGATTCGTCCATCTGTCCGAACAGCATCAGGGTGCGTGGCATGACGCCGGCGGAGATCATGTCATGCCAGAGTTCATGGCCTTCACGGATGCGTTCGCCAACGCCGGCAAACACGGAAACGCCCCGGTAGAGCTGGGCGATGGCATGCATGAACTCCATGATCAGCACGGTCTTGCCGAGCCCCGCGCCGCCGAACAGGCCGGTCTTGCCGCCGCGCATAAAGGGGCAGAGCAGGTCGATCACCTTGATGCCGGTCAGCAGCAGTTCACGGTTGCTGCTGGCTTCACAGAGTGCGGCGGGGGGCGCGACGATCGGGCGCTGCTGATCTGCATTCAGAGGGACACCGCCGTCGAGCGGCTCGCCAAAGAGGTTCAACAGACGTCCCAGGCAGTCGGGGGTTACCGGCACCTGCAACGGCCCGCCGGTATCGAACACCGGCATCTGCCGCTGCAGCCCCGCGGTACCGTGCAGGGCGATCGCACGCGCATGATGCTCGTCGAGATGACGGTGCACCTCGAAGATATAGCGTTCGTGGTCGAGGGCGACATAGACGGCACGGTGCAGCGGCGGTAGCCGGGCGCAGCAGATATCGAGCACCGGGCCGTGCACGGCCTCGATGGTACCTAGCGCAGTGGAACGGTCGGTGGTGCCTGTGTCGGAGCTCATCGTGTCTGCCATGACCTCACTACCCGAGTGCAGGCCTCCGTCGGCGGCGGCCTGCCGAGCTCAACGTCAGTGGTCATTGGATCACTGATGTCGTTCATGTGTTAACTGTAGACGGCCTGGGCCGGGCTATTTACCGCGTTTGGCGTAAATACGGCGCCGCTGCCTGCCGCTGCTAGAGTCTGATCCCGATCCGGCCCAGCAGATAAAGCATCAGGCCATAGCTGGCGGCGGTGGCGGCCAGCGAGAGCGCAAGGCTCAGGTAAAAATGTACGCCCCTGTGCAGCAGCGCGGGCAGCAGCAGGAAGAATGCCAGCGAGGGCAGGACCAGCCAGAAAATGCTGGTGCTGAGCCCGGCGATGCGTTCGGTATCGCCACTTTCGAAATAGAGCCACAGGATCGCCAGCACCGAGACCAGCGGAATGGACGCCAGCAGCGCGCCGGCGAGGGTACTGCGTCTGGCAAGCTCTGAGATCAGCACGATCAGCAGGGCGGTGATACAGATCTTGGTGATATAAAAACCCATGACTTTTCCTGCGACGGTTGCGGCTAGATCGAGGGCGCATTCGGTGTCGGGTGTCCCCCCGATGTCAGTGCCGCAGAGGAGATCCGGCAGCCTATTTTCTGGAGTATAGGAAGCGCCTCCAGCGCGCCTGCAAAAGCGGTTCGCAGCGCCTGTCTTTAGTCCAGCCGCTTTTTAAAGCGCAGTGCGGCGATGCTCATGCCGATCGCGGTAAAGGCGGCGAGCCAGACAAGATCGGGCAGCAGCTCGGCGGTCTCGGCGCCGCGCAGAACCACGCCGCGAATACTGCGCATAAAGTGAGTTGCGGGCAGTGCCTCGGCGATCATTTGAGCGGCCGCCGGCATCGCCTCATAGGGGAACATGAAGCCCGAGAGCAGAATCGAGGGCAGCAGCACAAAGACGGTCATCTGCATCGCCTGCAGCTGGGTTCTGGCGATGGTCGAGATGATCAGGCCGAGCACCAGGCTGGCACTGATAAAGAGCAACGTGGCCACCAGCAGCGCAAGCAGACCACCGCGCAGCGGAACCTGGAAGACAAAATAGCCAAGCCCCAGGATGATTGCGGTCTGGATCAGGCCGACGCCGATATAGGGAATGATCTTGCCCAGCATCAGCTCGATCGGCCGTACCGGCGTGGTGATCAGAAACTCCATGTTGCCCTGTTCGTGCTCGCGAACGATTGCCGAGCCGGTGAAGAGAATCATGGTCATGGTCAGGATCACCGCCAGCAGGCCCGGCACCGTGTTGACCGGGGTGCGCTGTTCGGGGTTGAAGTAGAGTACGGCCTCAAAGCTGCTGCGTGGCTGTCTGGCATCGCGGCCGAGGATTTCGTCCAGCGGCATTGATTGAAGCTGCGTGATCGCCCGGGCAACCAGCGTGTCGGAGCCGTCCACCAGCCACTGCCCCACCGCGCGGATCGGCGAACGCTGTGCGTCCTGCGGATGCTGGCCGGCCCGGTCATAGGCGATCAGACGCCGGTTGAAGTCGCTCGGCAGCACCAGCGCTGCACGCACTTCGCCACGGGTGATCGCCGCTTCCGCCTCGAGCACGCTGCTGTAGCGCTGGATAAAGGTCACCGCCTGGGTTGCCTCAAAGGCCAGAGCGGCGCGGCGGCTGTAGCTGCTGTTATCAAGGTCGACCAGGGCGCTTGGGACATGGCGGACATCGGTATTGATGGCGAAGCCGAACAGCAACAGCTGGAGCAGCGGCAGCATCACCACCATGCCGAAGGTGATGCGATCGCGCGCCAGCTGTT
>CAYWUD010000161.1:0-5649 GCA_964461355.1 uncultured Pseudomonadales bacterium
TGTTGTCGGTGCTCCGGAAGACTTCTCCGAGTGGAACAAGGACGCCAACCCGGAAGCGGGCAAGCTGATCATCAACTTCCCGTTCGGTTGTGAGCCGCGCAAGAACATTGCTGCTCAGGTTCGTGGTGCCATCGGTAACATCGACGCTGGCTTCGCTGAAGCGGACATCACCCTGACCCGTACCTACCAGTCCCGTCAGGCACAGCAGACTCCGACCGAAATGCACATCGCATACTCCTACATGGACGGCGATCGTGTGGTTCTGCACGCTTCTACTCAGGTTCCGTTCCACGTGCGTCGTCAGGTTGCACGTCTGCTGGGTCTGAAGCAGAACAAGGTGCACGTTGTTAAAGAGCGTGTCGGTGGTGGTTTCGGTTCCAAGCAGGACATCCTGGTTGAAGAACTGGCTGCTTACGCTGCCTTCGCTACCGGTCGTCCGGTATACATCCACCACACCCGTGAAGAAGAGTTCATCGCGTGCTCTACCCGTCACGTGGCTCAGTGTACTCTGAAGGTGGGCGCGAAGAAGGACGGTACCCTGACTGCGATCGACATGCAGTTCCTGGCCAACACCGGTCCTTACGGTAACCACGCTCTGACCGTTCCGTCCAACGGTCCGGCGCTGTCTCTGCCGCTGTTCCCGTGTGACAACGTACGTTTCGAAGTTATCACCTACTACTCAAACATCTGCCCGACCGGTGCATACCAGGGTTACGGCGCGCCGAAGGGTGTGTTCGCTCTGACCATGATGCTGGCCGAACTGGCTGATGAGCTGGGCATGGATCTGTTCGACATCATCGAGAAGAACCGTGTTGTTGAAGGTCAGCCGCTGGCCATCAAGGGTGCTGTAGGTGAAGGTGATCTGCCGGCCGAGCCGCCGAAGGTTCTGTCCTGCGCTCTGGAAGACATCCTGCGCATCGGTCGCGAAGACTTCGGTTGGGATACCCCGAAAGAAGAGCTGGGCGGTGACTGGAAAGTGGGTCGCGGTATGGCGATCATCCAGCAGAAATCCGGTATTCCGGATATCGACCAGGCGAACTGCCGCATCAAGCTGGCTTCCGACGGTACTCTGATCGTTCACTCCGGTGGTGCTGATATCGGTACCGGTCTGGACATGGTTGTTGCCAAGATCACTGCTGAAGTCCTGAAGTCTCCGATGGACGAAATCACCGTGATCTCCGGTGACTCTGACTCCTGTCCGTTCGATAAGGGTGCGTACGCGTCCTCCGGTACCTGCTTCTCCGGTAACGCGGCGAAGAACTGTGCCGAAGAACTGCGCAAGGTCATTCTCAAGTGCGCTGCCGAGAAGCTGGGCGAGCCGGAAGAAGACCTGCAGCTGGTTTACCCGGCTACCGTACAGGGCAAGAACGGCAAGATCACTTACAAGGAAATGGCGCACTTTGCCGAGTCCGGTAAGGGTTGGGGTCAGCTGATGGCGCACGCCAAGTTCACCACCTCTGACTTCGCTTTCCCGTACGGTGCCAACTTCGCTGAAGTTGCGGTTAACACCCGTACTGGTGACGTGAAACTGCGCAAGTTCTACTCTCTGATCGACTGTGGTACTCCGATCAACCCGGAACTGGCCCTGGGTCAGATCTACGGTGCGTCCATGCGTGCAATCGGTCACACCATGAGCGAAGAGCTGATCTACGACGCTCAAGGTCGCCCGGTGAACACTGATCTGAGCAGCTACGGCGCTCCGATGATTGACGACATTCCGGCGGACTTCAAAGCCTACCTGGTTCCGTCCAAGGATCCGGTTGGTCCGTTCGGTGGCAAGTCTATCTCCGAGCTGGGTGTAAACGGTGCCTCTCCGGCCATCATCACTGCACTCCACGATGCGACCGGCATCTGGCTGCGTGACTGGAAAGTTACTCCGGAGAAAGTCCTGCGTCTGCTCGGCAAGATTGGTGAATAATTCACTGACTTTGTCGTTATAATGAAACGGTCACCTTCGGGTGGCCGTTTTTTTTATCTGCGCAGAATAGGGGGAACAATGGAGCTGTACTACAAGGTTGAGGACAAGCCCCCGCTGAGCCGCTCATTGTTGCTGGCTGTGCAGCACCTGCTTTCGGCCCTGGGGGCCATTGTTGCTGTTCCGCTTGCAATGGCTACAGCGCTGGATCTCTCCACCGCAGATACCGTGATTCTGGTGAATGCTGCGATGCTGGTGTCCGGCTTGATTACGGTTTTGCAGTGCAAGGGTATAGGTCAGATCGACATCCGGCTGCCCTGTCTGATGGGGTCGAGCTTTACCTTTGTCGCCTTTGCCATTGTGGTGGGTAATGCCTATGGCATTTCCGGTGTCATGGGGTCCATGCTGGTGTCCTCACTGGTGCCGCTGGTCGGCAGTTTTTTTATGCCGCAGCTCAGAAGGCTGTTTCCGCCGGTTGTCGCCGGTACTGTAGTGATGCTGATCGGTTTTGTACTGATGCCGGTTACGCTGGACTGGATGGCCAATTACCAATCTCTGGGTGGTGATGCTGAACCGCTGGATGCGCTCTGGATCAGTGGTGCCGTCATGGTGGCGCTGGTCGTCTTATCCCAGTGGGGAGAGGGGTTTATCTCGGCGGTTCCGGTGATAATCAGTATCCTGATGGGTTATGTCCTCTGCTGGATCAACGGATGGGTCGATTTCAGTGCCATTGTTGAAGCACCGGTGACTTCGATTCCTACGCCTTTTCACTTTGGTCTCAGTTTTCCGCTGGTCGGGATTATCGGAATGTCGATCGCTTATCTGGTGACTACCATGGAGGCGACCGCGGACTTTATTGCACTCTCCAATACCACCAGTACCAAGCTGACCGGTCGCAAACTTTCCCGGGGTATTCTCGGGGTCGGTATCGGTGGCGCCCTGGCTCCGGTGTTTAGTGGTACTCCGGTGGCTACCTTCAGTCAGAACGTCGGTGCCGTTGCCGTTACTGGGGTGGCCAGTCGCCATGTAGTGGCGATTGCGGGCATTTTGCTGGCGCTCTGTGGTCTGGTGCCGATCTTTGCTGCATTGCTGGTGTCGATCCCGAAACCGGTCCTGGGCGCTGCCAGTCTGGTGATGGTGGCAATGGTTGTCTGGTCCGGAGTCAAGATGCTGGTCGGGGTGGAGCATAACCGCAGAAACGGGATGATTGTTTCCATTGGGCTGTCGGTCGGTATTGGTCTGTCCCTTCGTCCTGACCTGCTGACCGGTTTGCCGGTGCTGTTGCGTGACACGCTTTCTTCGGGCGTGACGACGGGGGCGGTTGTAGCGTTACTGCTCAATCAGGTCTTGCCAGGCAAGCCTCCCCGCAAAAACTGATCGCTTGTAACCTTCAAACCCGCGCCTGCGGGTTTTTTTATGACGGAAACGTGAAACAAATTTTATGAATGATTTGGCCGTGCGGATTTTTCTGATTAGGCGTAGTGTGTTTCGGTTAGTACGTAGTTTTTTTGCAGAGCAAACATCTTTTTTTTTTTGTTCCACAGCAAAAAAAACTGGATGAAAATACGCGTGCTGGTCTAGGTTATGATGATTTCTGTACGTGTTAATACCTATTCTCGCAGCTAAAGTGGTATACTCTGGAAAAAAACAAAAAAACCATAAAATAAGTCATGAGATCTATATAAAACAGTGTAAGCCACTGGGTTTAAATTTGCTAAACGATTTTTCGAAGTCACTGCATGCAAAAAAATAAGCGAATGCCTAAAAAATATTAGTTATGATCTGAGTCAGTTTTTTTCGCCTGGTGTTGCGTATCGTATCAACCCATACCCATTCTGAAGCTATTTTGATCTCTCTATTTCCTTCAGGATGTCGGTAGCCTGATTTGCAACGTGGCCCGGTCGGCGATGTTGCAGAAGGGCAAGAAGACTTAAGGTGGTTGTCTCCTTGTTCTTCAACTGGATCGGTCAGGTTGTCTGTTTTCACTGTTCATCAGGAATTCAGATGTCCCGATTGATTCAGGGGTGCGAAGTTAAGGCAAATCCACGGTGCTTTTCTTTCGGACCCGCCAGTTAGCGCTGGCAGAGCTTGGAATCTGTTGATACGGCCCGTCCGGTCTTGAGGTTTCAATAGTCCGTGGTTTTCCGGCTCAGCAACAGGATCGGTCCATCCGTCCGCATGCTGGGTTTTCCGACCATATATAAGGAGGGTTCCATGGAACTCTTTTACAAAGTTGAAGATAAGCCGCCCTTTTTAATGTCACTGCTGCTTGCAGCTCAGCACCTTCTGGCCGCCCTCGGGGCGATCATTGCGGTGCCGTTGGTCGTTGGGGGGGTGTTGGGTTTACCTACAGAGGACATGGTAGTTCTGGTCAACGCGGCAATGCTGGTTTCCGGTGTCGTGACCATTATTCAGTGTAAAGGGGCGGGACCTGTCGGTATCCGTTTACCCTGTGTTATGGGTACCAGCTTTACCTTCGTGGCCGTTTCTATTGCGATCGGTTTCGAGCACGGTGTTGCGGGTATTCTGGGGTCAGCGCTTGTTGCCTCGCTGGTGATGATTGTCGGCAGTTTCTTTATGCCGCAGATTCGCAAGCTGTTCCCGCCGGTAGTAACCGGCACGGTGGTGGCGCTGATCGGTCTGTCCCTGATTCCGGTAGCCGTTGACTGGTTTGCCGGTGGTCAGGTCGGCCAGGAAGGTTACGCCTCACCGACCAATCTGCTGATCGGTCTGTTTGTGCTGGCGCTGGTGGTCATTCTGGCGCAGTGGGGGCGCGGTATCTTCTCGGCGGCAGCCGTTGTGATCGGCATGGCGGTAGGTTTTGTCGGCTGCATGCTGTTCGGCATGGTCGATTTTACTCCTGTAGAGCAGGCTGCTCTGGTATCGCTGCCGAGCCCGCTGCACTTTGGTCTGAGCTTCCCGATCAGCGGTATCATCGGTATGTCCATCGCCTATCTGGTGACCATCATGGAATCTACCGGTGACTTCCTGGCGCTGTCCGATGCCACCGAAACCAAGCTGACCGGCAAGAAGCTGTCTCGCGGTATCCTTTGTGATGGTCTGGGTTCAGCGCTGGCAGGTGTATTCTCAACCACTCCGTTCTCTTCTTTCTCTCAGAACGTAGGTATCGTGGCGCTGACTGGTGTTGCCAGCCGTCATGTGATGGCGATCACAGGTGTTCTGCTGGTGCTGGCGGGTCTGTTCCCGGTACTGGGTGCGGTGGTTGTTTCCATTCCGCTGCCGGTTCTCGGCGGTGCAGGCATGGTGATGTTTGCCATGATCATCTCCGCCGGTGTCAAGATTCTGGCCAAGACCGAGCACAACAAGCGTAACGGCATTATCGTCGCTGTTGGTGTGGCTGCCGGTATGGCGGTAACCTGCCGCCCTGAGCTGCTGAGCAATCTGCCGCAATTCATGCAGGTTGTACTGGCTTCCGGTATTACCACCGGTTCACTGGTTGCACTGCTGCTTAACCAAGTGCTGCCGGGCCGTATTCCTGCCTTTGAAGATGATGATGAAGAGGAAGAGGTGCAGAGCACTGTTGCTGCATCCTGATCTCTCGCCCGGGTTCCGGCCGGATGCCGGAACCCGAGGTGCATAAGATTAAAGCCCGCGTCCCCTGCGGGCTTTTTTCATTTTCCTATTCCTGTAAAGAGGTCTCTCGGTACATAAAAGGGTTGTGCCGTATAGGGATGGCGGGGCTGTATGCCACCAGCCACCAGCCACCAGCCACC
>CAYWUD010000162.1:0-5612 GCA_964461355.1 uncultured Pseudomonadales bacterium
GGCGCTGCGCGCCCATGTGATTTTCCAGCGCAATGTCGATTACATCGTACAGAACGGTCAGGTGGTGCTGGTCGATGAGCACACCGGGCGTACCATGCCGGGGCGCCGTCTGTCCGAAGGTCTGCATCAGGCGCTGGAAGCCAAGGAGCGGGTGCAGATTCAGCCCGAGAGCCAGACCCTGGCATCAACTACCTTCCAGAACTATTTCCGCCTCTACAACAAGCTGGCCGGGATGACCGGTACCGCAGATACCGAAGCCTACGAATTCCAGCATATCTACGGTCTTGAGGTGCTGGTGATTCCGACCCACAAGCCGATCGCCCGTAAGGACATGAATGATCTGGTTTACCTCAGCCTGGCCGAGAAATACGACGCCATTATCGAGGACATCAAGACCTGCAGTGGCAATGGCCAGCCGGTACTGGTGGGTACGGCGTCGATCGAGTCATCCGAGCTGCTTTCTCAGGCACTGCAGAAGGCAGGTATCGCGCACCAGGTACTGAATGCCAAGTACCACGAGAAAGAAGCGGAGATCGTGGCTCAGGCGGGGCGTCCGGGGGCTGTGACCATCGCCACCAACATGGCCGGTCGAGGGACCGATATCGTGCTCGGCGGTAACTTCGAGGCAGAACTGGCGCAGCTTGAGCAGCCGAGTGAAGCGCAGGTTCAGGATCTCAAGCAGGCCTGGCAGGCACGTCATGATCAGGTAATCGCCGCTGGCGGCCTGCATATCATCGGTACCGAACGACACGAATCACGCCGTATCGACAACCAGCTGCGCGGTCGTTCCGGCCGTCAGGGCGATCCGGGTTCATCGCGCTTCTATCTCTCGCTGGAAGACAACCTGATGCGGATCTTTGCTTCCGAGCGGGTGAAGAACTTCATGCAGGCGCTCGGCATGGAGAAAGGGGAAGCGATCGAGCACCGTATGGTCAGCAATGCGATCGAGAAAGCTCAGCGCAAGGTGGAAGGACGCAACTTCGATATTCGTAAGCAGCTCTTGGAATACGATGATGTGGCCAATGATCAGCGTCAGGTGGTTTATGCCCAGCGTAATGAGCTGATGGCGACCGAGGATGTATCCGAAACCATTCGCCGTGTGCGTGCGGACGTGGTCGAGGAACTGATCAATCAGCATATTCCGCCGCAGAGTCTGCCGGAGCAGTGGAGCCTGTCCGGTCTTGAGCAGGCGCTCGAGTCCGAGTTTGCGATCGAGCTGCCGGTGTCATCCTGGCTGGACGCCGATGAGAACCTGCAGGAAGAAGCGCTGCGCGAGCGGATTCTGGATGCGATTGTCGCTGCCTACCAGAGCAAGGAAGAGCTGGCCGGCAGTGAAGCGCTGCGTACGTTCGAAAAGCATATTCTGCTGCGTGTACTGGATGACAAGTGGAAGGAGCATCTGGCGGCCATGGATCACCTGCGCCAGGGTATTCACCTGCGCGGTTATGCCGCCAAGAACCCGAAGCAGGAGTACAAGCGCGAATCCTTCGAGCTGTTCCAGGGCATGCTGGGGCAGATCAAGCGTGACACCGTGAAGATTCTTTCGCATGTGCAGGTGCGCCAGCCGAGCGAAGAGGAGCTGGAGCTTGAACGTCAGCGCCGTGATGCACTGGCGCGTCAGATGGAATTCCAGCATGCCCAGAGCGAAGCGCTGGCCGGTGCCGACGACGAGCCCGCGGCAGCTCCCGAACATCAGGAGCCGCTGGTACGCTCTGCGCCCAAGGTGGGGCGCAACGAAGCCTGTCCCTGTGGCTCGGGTAAGAAGTACAAACACTGTCATGGCCGTATTGCCTAACTAGTTTGCTCGCTTTGAAACCCTGATAGAATGCAAGGCCCCCTTTACGGGGGCTTTGCGATTTTCTGTAGCCTGTCTTTTTAAGGAGCTCTGTGCGATGGCTGTGGGTGAATTCGTGGTGCCGGATCTGAAGCCGGTCGCCGGTTTTGAGCTGGGCGTTGTGGAAGCGGGGATCAAGAAGGTTGATCGTCGTGATCTGGTGGTGATGTGCTGGCCCGAAAGTGCGTCGGTTGCAGCGACTTTTACCCAGAACCGCTTCTGCGCGGCACCGGTGCAGCTGGCCAAGCGTAATCTGGGCGCGAAGCCGGTGGCGGCGGTGATCAACACCGGTTATGCCAACGCCGGTACCGGTCCCAAGGGGCTGGAAGATGCCGAAGCGGTCTGTGCCCGACTCGCCGAGCTGCTGCATGTGCGTGCCGAGCAGATTCTGCCTTTTTCTACCGGTGTGATTGGCGAGCCGCTGCCGGTGGCGCGGATCAATGCCGGTCTGCCGCAGGCGGTAACGGCACTGGAAGTGGCTGGATGGTACAACGCCGCACACGGCATCATGACCACCGATACGCGGCCGAAGGCCGCCAGCGTGCAGTTCGAGCATGAGGGGCAGACCTTCACGCTGACCGGGATCTCCAAGGGTGCCGGCATGATCCAGCCGAACATGGCGACCATGCTGGGCTTTATGGCTACCGATCTGGCGGTTGAACAGGCACTGCTGCAGCAGCTGCTGCTGCGTGCGGTCAACGGCAGTTTCAACCGGATTTCCGTGGATGGCGACACTTCAACCAACGATTCCTGTCTGCTGGTGGCGACCGGATCTGCGGGCAATACACCGCTGAGTACACTGGAATCCGCGCTGGGGCAGAAGTTCCTGTCTGCGCTGGAATCGTTGTCTCTGACTCTGGCGCAGGCGATTGTGCGCGACGGCGAAGGGGCGACCAAGTTTGTCACCATCGAGGTGGGACAGGCCGCCAATGCCGAAGAAGCACTGAAGGTCGCTTTTGCGATTGCCCATTCACCTCTGGTGAAGACCGCGCTGTTTGCCAGCGATCCGAACTGGGGCCGGATTCTGGCCGTGGTCGGGCGTGCCGGTATCGATGATCTTGCGGTGGAGCGGGTCAACATCTGGCTTGATGATGTGCAGATCGTTGCCGACGGCGGTGCGGCTCCAGGTTATAGCGAAGCCCAGGGGAGTGCGGTGATGGCGCAGGAAGAGATCCTGATTCGCATTGCGCTCGGGCGTGGGGAGGTTCAGGAGACGGTCTGGACCACGGATCTGTCCCATGACTATGTCACCATCAATGCTGAATACCGCACCTGAGGCGGTGGTCGCGCTGCATATTGCTCTGGCGGTGGTGCGCGATGCTGAAGGGCGGGTGCTGCTGGCACGCCGCCCCGATGACGCGCATCAGGGCGGCCTCTGGGAGTTTCCCGGGGGCAAGGTCGAGGCAGGCGAAAGCGTGACCGAAGCTCTGGCGCGAGAGCTGCAGGAAGAGGTTGGGATCCGGCCGACGGTCGCGACACCACTGATACGGATCTGCCACCGCTATCCCGAGCGGACCGTTCTGCTCGATTGCTGGGAAGTGACCGCCTTTGAGGGACAGCCGCAGGGGCTCGAGGGGCAGCCGGTGCTCTGGGAATCGGCCCAGGCTCTGGACCGGTATCCGTTTCCGGCAGCCAATCGGGCGATCATCACGGCGGTTCAGCTCCCTGCGCGTTTCTGGATCACCCCGGATGATTCGGCCGAGCATCTCCTGTCACTGTTGGGCGGGCGTGTGGCGGCGGGAATTCGGCTGGTACGTTTGCGCGCGCCGAGTCTTTCACTGTCTGCACGCCTCAAGTTGGCTCGGCAGATGATGGCGGTGCTCGCCCCACAGGGTGGCTGGTTGCTCGTCGATCTTGAGCTCTGGAGTGCCGGAGCGGGCGATTTTGCTTCGGGTATTCAGCTTAATCGCCATCAGCTTGCTGAAATAGATACGGATACGCTGGCGGCGTTACGCCTGCAGGGTGCCTTATGGATTGGGGCATCCTGCCATGATGCCAAGGAGCTGGCGAAGGCGCAGAGTCTGGCCTGTGATCTGGCTACGCTGTCGCCGTTCAGGCCGACGTCAAGCCACCCCGGAGCGCCGGTACTTGAAGAGCAAGGTGTACAGCCGCTGCTGGCTGATGCGAGACTACCCGTTTATCTGCTTGGTGGTGTCGGCGATCATGATCGGGCTTTGGCCCGCCAGCTGGGTGCGCAAGGTGTTGCCGGGATACGTCAGGTTGGATTGGCCGGCTGAAGAGCCGGCCGGTTAACACTCAGTAGGCGTCCAGGTCATCCGAGAGCAGGTCTGCGGTCAGCGGATCACCTGCGATGCGGTGGTTTTCGCTGGCCCACTCGCCAAGGTCGATCAGGCGACAGCGCTGGCTGCAAAAGGGGCGGTAGCGGTTTTCTGGATCCCAGACCTGCGGCTTCTGGCATGTCGGGCAGTTGATCATCTTGGTGATGTTCGAGGTCATTGCAGATTCCTGAGCGCGTGCAGAAATCTATTATGCAGCGCCTCAAGTTGCTGATAAAGCGCTTCGAGCGAGCCACTGTTATCCACAACATGATCGGCCCGCTGCATGCGCTCATCTCGCCGCAGTTGGGCCGCCATGATCTTCCTTATCTGCGCGCTACTGTTGCAATCACGCTGGCTGGCTCTCTGCAGCTGTAGCGCCTCGGGCACATCGATTACCACGATCTCGTCAACCAGCTGATATTGATCGGTTTCGAGCAGTAGCGGCGAACTCAGGATGGTGTAGGGCGATGAGGCCTGCGCCAGCTTTTGCTCAATCTGCTGGCGAATTAAAGGGTGCAGCAGCGCTTCTAGCCAGTGACGCTCTCCATCGCTGTTGAATACGAGTCTGCGCAGCGCTGTACGATCTAGCAGTCCTTCGTGGGTCAGGACCGAAGAGCCAAAATGCCGGGCGATCGCTGCCAGAGCATCGGAGCCGGGTTTTACCACGGTACGGGCTTCTAGATCTGCATCCACGACGCTGATGCTCTGTCGTTCAAACCAGTCGGTAGCAGCGCTTTTACCGCTGCCGATACCGCCCGTCAGTCCGATGATCTGCTGCTGTGCACTCATTTAAGGCCGGCAAATTGTAGGTAGCTGTTGATCAGCTGGTCTCCCCAGAGCAGGGCGATAAAGCCTGCAGCAGCCAGATAGGGGCCGAAGGGGATGGGGATGCTGCGATCGCGGCCGCGAAAGGCAATCAAGGCCCCGCCAACCAGGGCGCCGACCAGTGAAGAAAGCAGGATGATCAGTGGCAGGCTGGACCAGCCCATCCAGGCGCCGAGCAGGGCCAGTAACTTGAAATCACCATAGCCCATGCCTTCCTTGCCGGTCAGCAGCTTGAACAACCAGAAGACGCACCAAAGACTGAGGTAACCGGCAATGGCGCCCCAGAGGGCGTGTTCGAGACTGGTAAAGAGGCCAAATGCGTTAGCACTAAGGCCCAGCCAGATAAAGGGCAGAGTGATGTTGTCCGGCAGTAGCTGGGTATCGAAATCGATCAGCGTCAGACAGATCAGGGCCCAAAGCAGCAGATTGGCTGCAAGAGCGGTTGCTGTGGGGCCGAAGTGCCAGAATACCAGTACAGATAGAAGGGCTGTGGTCAGCTCGATTAATGGATAGCGAACTGAAATCGGCGTGTGACAGCTGGCGCAGCGTCCTTTTAACAGCAGATAGCTGATTACGGGGATATTTTGCCAGGCCCTGATTGGGGCTTGGCACTTAGGGCAGTGTGAATTGGGCCAGATCAGATTGAATGTGGTTGTTTTCGATGAGTCAGGTGA
>CAYWUD010000163.1:0-5586 GCA_964461355.1 uncultured Pseudomonadales bacterium
CAGATTACTGAAAAACTGGGCTATAACTTTAAAAGAGCACAAAGTGGACGCCATGGCGATCCAGCTCGGCGGTCAGCTGTTCGATCAGGCCCAGTTTGACCAGACCGCTGTCGGCAACGACCAGGGCTTTTTTAAGCTGGCGGCGGTTAAGCGCGCTACCCAGCCCTTTCAGGGCACCCTGGCCCATCAGAGAAAGGGGGGGCATATAAAAACTGACGCTCATTTTTATTTCCTTAAGCAGTGGTTGGGATTTGATGCGTTCAGTTTATTTGTTGCTCTAAAAATGATAATCCTGTGTTTATGAAAATCATTATTTCCTATTGGTAATAATTGCAGGCGCTGAAGGCGCGTGCGATCACGCAGGCAGGTGGCTTGGATGATGAACTGGGAAGGGGTCAGTGAGTTTGTCGCGGTGGTCGAGGCGGGCAGTTTTACCGCTGCCGGCAAACGGCTGGGGGTCTCTACCGCTCAGGTCAGCCGGCAGGTCAATGCACTGGAAGCGCGGCTGGCGATCAAGCTTTTGTACCGCACCACGCGCAAGGTTACGGTGACCGAAGAGGGTCAGCTTTACTTCCAGCATTGCCGCCAGGCCCTTGATGGCCTGGAGGAGGCGGAGCGGGCGCTGGGTAATTTGAAGGCCGAGCCGAGCGGTTTGCTGCGGATGACGGCACCGGCAACCTACGGCGAGCGGGTGATCGCGCCGCTGGTGAACGATTTTCTGCTGCGTTATCCCCAGCTTAAGGTGGAGCTGGAGCTGACCAACCAGAAGGTTGATCTGATCCAGGGTGGTTTTGATCTGGCGATTCGTCTTGGTCAGCTGCAGGATTCGAGCATGATCGCTCGCCGACTGGCCGCGCGCAGTCAGTACCTCTGCGCGGCCCCAGCCTACATTGAGGCGCGGGGCGAGCCGCATACGCTGGCTGAGCTTGAGCAGCATAACTGCCTGCGTGGGACGCTCGAGTTCTGGCGCTTTCAGGACGAGGGGCAGCCCCACCGGGTTCGCGTGCGAGGCTCGCTGCACTGCAACAGTGGCCTGGCCCTGGTGGATGCGGCACTGAAGGGGATCGGGCTGGTGCAGCTACCCGATTACTATGTAACGCCCTACCTCGCCAGTGGTGCGCTGGTCGCGCTGCTTGAACGCAACCGGGCAAGCGATGAGGGGATCTGGGCACTCTATCCCCAGAACCGTCATCTGTCGGTCAAGGTACGAACGATGATCGCCCATCTGCGGACCGCTTTGAGCGAGACCTGCGGTTAAGAGGGATGCAATTCCCCGCTGTTTTAAAACCGGCTGTGTCCTTGTTCAGCTCTGTACACAGCGCTCCGTGACCCAAAGCTCGAGCAGGTTGAGTGCACGTAACAGGCTCTGTTCATCGAAGTCGAAGGCGTCGTTATGGTGCCCGGCGGTCAGATCGGCGCCGATACAGATATAGGCGCCCAGACCTTTGTGACGCTGGACGCGTTCGATCAGAAAGCTGGCGTCCTCGCTGGCGGCAAAGGGGCGCGGTTCGAGCGAGGCGTCAAAGCCTGTCGGTTGCTGCCAGAGCGTCGGGCTGCGCACCAGATGGTCAAGCTCGCTGACCAGCTTCGGGCTGTTGACGATCCCGGTGGATTCGCCCTGCAGGCTGCAGGCGACCTGCACATCGTGAAGATCGGCCGAGGCGCGGGCCACGCGCTGGGCGGCCTCGAACATGTAGTGATTGAGCGCGGGCGTGGTGCCGCGGGTTTCGCACTCGAGCAGGGCATGCGCCGGGATCACATTGCGCCCTTCGCCGGCGCGGATGCGACCGACATTGACGCGGGTGGCGCCGTCGCGGTGGCGCGGAATCGCCAGTAGCTGGGTAATGGCGGTTGCCGCCGCGGCGAGGGCGTTATGACCCAGATGCGGATCGATGCCCGCATGGGCCGAGCGGCCGTGAAAGCTCAGATCGAACTTGCTTGAACAGAGGAACTCGGAGGGATCGAGTACCACCGCACCGCTCGGTGCATTGATGCCCAGATGCAGGCAGACAAGGGCGTCGACATCATCCAGCCAGCCGCCGTCGGCAAAGCTCTTGGCGCCCTTGCAGCCCTCTTCGGCCGGTTGAAACAGCAGCTTGATACGCCCGCACAGCGCCTCTTTGCGGGCCATCAGCTGCTCTGCCAGTACCAGTCCGATCGCCATATGGCCGTCATGGGCACAGGCGTGCATCAGGCCGGGGCGGGTCGAGGCGAACTGTTCCCGGTTGGGCCGGTGCGCGTGCGCGCAGGTTTCACTGACCTCCACCGCATCGATATCAAAACGCAGTGCCAGCGTCGGCCCGGGACGGCCGCTATCCATGAGCGCGCCGAGGCCGCTGTAGTCGCCGAGCCAGGCGAGCCAGCGCGGATCGGCCCCGTTTGCCTCGGCGCGCGCGCGTGCCGCCGCGACCGCCTCTGGGTTGTAGCCCATCAGCGCGTCGGTTGCGATCAGCGCCGCTGCCGGCAGCAGCTGCCAGCCCAGCCGGTCGAGCTCGGCGGCCAGCAGGGCCGATGTTTCAAACTCCAGCCAGCCTGCCTCGGGACAGCAATGCAGGCGGCGGCGCCAGGCGATCAGGCGTTCAGAGACACTGTTGACGGGGGCGGTGTGAGTATCCTGCATCAGGCCACCGGCAGTTCGGCGAGGGCACGCTGCATCCGCTCGACCGCCTGCTCCAGCATCGAACGCGGGCAGCCGAAGTTAAGACGCATATGCTGCCTGTCGCCGAAATCGGCGCCCGGTGAGAGACCAAGACCCGCACTTTCGAAGAAGTGGGCCGGATTGCTCAGGTTCAGGGCGCCGATATTGAGCCAGGCAAGATAGGTGGCTTCGATCGGGTAGCCATGAATGCCGGGCAGGGTTTTCAGCGCCTTCAGCAGGTAGTCGCGGTTACCGCGCAGGTACTCGAGCAGGGCCTGGCGCCAGGGCTCGCCATCGCGCCAGGCCGCCTCGGCGGCGGTCAGCCCGAGCAGGTTGACCTCCGGTACGATGCCGCGGCGGGTACGCTGAAACTGGCGGCGCAACTGCTTGTTCGGGATGACCGCCAGCGAGCAGGCGAGGCCGGCAATGTTGTAGGTCTTGCTCGGCGCCATCAGGGTGATCGAGTGCTCACGAGCGTAGTCGCTGATGGTGGCGTAGGGGATATGTTCGAGCGTCTCGTCGAGCAGCAGTTCGCAGTGGATCTCGTCGCTGCAGACGATCAGCGCGTGCTTCTGGCAGAACCGGTCCAGAGCCTCGAGTTCTTCCCGGCGCCAGACCTTGCCCAGCGGGTTGTGCGGGTTGCACAGCAGAAAGAGGCGGGTATCGGGCGTGACCTCTTCTGCCAGCGCCTCGAAATCGAGTTGCCACTGACCGTCGTGGAACTCAAAGCGCGGTGTGATCAGGCCGCGTTCACACAGGCGTGCGGCGCCGGTAAAGGGCGGGTAGACCGGCACCGGCGTCATATAGCTGCCGCCTTCGGGTACGCAGGCTCTGATCGACAGATTCAGGCCGCAGACCAGCCCCGGCAGCCACTCCATCCAGTCCTCGTCGACCGACCAGCCATACTGATCGTCCAGGTGCTGTTGCAGCAGCCGATTGAGACTGCTCGGCGTACAGGTGTAGCCGAAGACGCCATGATCGATGCGCTGGTGCAGGGCCTCCTGTACCGCCGGCGGTGACGGGAAGTCCATATCCGCGACCCAGAGGGGCAGAATGTCCTGATCGTGGTAGCGCCCCCATTTCAGACTGGCGGTGGGGCGGCGATCGATCAGCTGATCAAAGTCGAAGAGGGGCACGGCGACTCCTTGGCGGTGCAAAGGGACTGCTGCGTACCATACCGAAGCTGGGCGACAGCGACCAGCGCCACTAGTCTGAGACAGAGGACGTTTTTTCAGCGAAGCCGGGAGCGAGGATGATCGGCGTACTGTTGACGCTAGTGGCCTTGAGCGGAGGCGCGCTGCTGCTCTGGGCGGCCTGGCTGCACCTGCGATCGGTCGCGAGGCTGCAGCTCGAACTGGACCAGGCCTACTGCTATCCGGGCATGCTGCTCTCGGGCGTGGTGCATCTGCAGCTGTTGCGCGCGGTCGATGCCGGACCGCTGCGCCTGTCGCTGGTCGCCGAGGCGCGCATTACCGAGTTCGAAGCCGGGCGACGACGGGTGGAGCGGTGCGAGCGTTATCGTGAAACCCTCGAACTGTTGCCGGCACAGAGCGCCCGGCCGCCGCAGCGCTCGGTGCATCCCTTTCAGCTGCTGTTACCCAAGCGGCTGGAGGACGAGGAGGCGCCAGCAGGCGAGGAGTTCGGGATTCTGCCCCGTCAGTGCGCACGGATTGTCTGGTATCTCGAGGCCGAGCTGACCCTGCCCGGCGGCGCGCGCTCCGAACGCTGGCCGCTGCGTCTGCAGCGGCAGTAACTGGCGTCCTTATTGTGATTCGTGCCGGGTCACAATGCCGAGATAGCCATCGACGGTCAGACGATCACCGCTCTGGATCTTTTGTGTTGCCTGCAGCACTCCGGTCACGCAGGGGATCCCGTATTCGCGCGCGATAATGGCGCCGTGTACCAGCATGCCGCCCCGGCGTTCCACAATGGCTGAGGCCAGGGGCACGATAAAGGTCATGTTGGGATCGATCGCATCGCAGACCAGAATCTCGCCGGCGCGAAAGGCGAAGAGATCTTCGGGGCCGCTGATCACCCGCGCCGGGCCTTCGGCGAGGCCGGCGCCGGCCGGTTGCCCCACCAGCTGGCGAGCCCGCAGTACAAAGTCGGCGTCTTCATTGATGAATACCGGTAGCTCCAGCGCCGGGCGCGCCTGACGCTGGATCGGCTCGTCTATCGATGCTGTGACCGCGGGTGGCAGCGTGCAGTCGCGCCGGCGCAGCAGGGCCGTCAGTGTATCGGCCTCAAGCTGCGTCAGATCATGGCCGCAGCCGCGTGCCTGCAGCCGTTGCCGCGCCTCGGTCATGGCCCGCAGCAGCTCGTTCTCGACGGCGGCCAGAATCAGGTTGTCATCGTCACGCCAGCGGTAGCTGGCGCGCCCGATCGCCAGCAGACGCTGGGCCAGTGTCTGCTGATCCGGAGCAAACGCCTTGAGAAAACGGTGTGTGAGCTGTTCGCGCGCGGGTGCATGTCGCGGTGCAGCAGGGGCCGGTTGCCGGGCCAGCTCCAGCAGCAGGCGGATCAGGTTGGCGCGTTCGTCAAAGAGTGCATGGGCGTGGAAGGTGGCCTGGCCAAAACGCTGCAAAAAGTGCTTGAGCGCTGTATCAAACGCGCCGGGCAAGGGGGCGTTCGGATCCTTGTCGAGCGTTCGGGCCAGTTCGGGCTGCGCGCGCAGCGTATCGGCGAGTGTTGCCAGTGCCTCATTGCGTTGCAGCGCCGCCATCTCGGTGCCGGTGAGCAGAGCCGTGAACTCGAACGGATCTGCCGGCTTCAGCCGCTCGTTGTACAGCGCGCCAAAGAGGCGGGCGCCATGGGCAAAGGGGATCAGTTCGTCCCAGTAACGTTCCTGCCAGTGTCTGAGTCTGGCCTGGCGGGTCTCGAGAGCGGCGGCCAGTGCACGATCGTTTATCTGGGTGAGGGGGATTGTGGCCAGCCGGGCGGCATCGGCC
>CAYWUD010000164.1:0-5558 GCA_964461355.1 uncultured Pseudomonadales bacterium
CTACGAGGCGCACCACGGGGTCGATATTACCGACGGCGCCATTATCGCGGCGGCCAAGTTGAGTCATCGCTATATCACCGACCGGCAGCTTCCCGACAAGGCGATTGACTTGATCGATGAGGCCGCCAGCCGCATTCGGATGGAGATGGACTCCAAGCCTGAAGAGATGGACCGTATGGAGCGGCGCCTGATTCAGCTGAAGATCGAACAGACCGCGCTGAACAAGGAAGATGACGCTGCCTCGCGCAAGCGTCTGCAGAAACTTGAAGCGGATATCGCTGAACTGGAGCGTAAATTCTCTGATCTTGAGGAAATCTGGAAGGCAGAGAAGGCTGCGTTGCAGGGCTCGAAAAAGGTCAAGGAAGCGCTCGACCGTGCCCGGATCGAGATGGAGCAGGCGCGTCGGGCGGGTGATCTGACCAAGATGAGCGAGCTGCAGTATGGCCGGATTCCGGTGCTGGAGCATCAGCTCGATCTGGCCAGTCAGGCCGAAATGAGCGACATGAAACTGCTGCGCAATCGGGTCAGTGAAGAGGAGATCGCCGAGGTCGTGTCCAAATGGACCGGGATTCCGGTCGCCAAGATGCTTGAAGGCGAGCGCGACAAGCTGCTGCGTATGGAAGAGGCCCTGCATCAGCGCGTCATCGGTCAGGATGAGGCGGTTGTCGCGGTCGCCCATGCGGTGCGCCGTTCGCGGGCGGGGCTGTCCGATCCGAATCGTCCGAACGGCTCGTTCATGTTCCTCGGCCCGACCGGGGTGGGCAAGACCGAGCTGTGCAAGGCGCTGGCCCAGTTTCTCTTCGATACCGAAGAGGCGCTGGTGCGCATCGATATGTCCGAATTCATGGAGAAACATTCTGTAGCGCGACTGCTAGGGGCTCCGCCCGGGTATGTCGGCTACGAAGAGGGCGGCTATCTGACCGAGGCGGTGCGGCGCAAGCCCTATTCGGTGATCCTGCTTGACGAGGTGGAGAAGGCACATCCGGACGTATTCAATATCCTGTTGCAGGTGCTTGAAGACGGGCGTCTGACCGATGGTCAGGGACGCACGGTCGATTTTCGTAACGCGGTGGTGGTCATGACCTCCAACCTCGGTTCGGACCTGATTCAGACCATGGCGGGCGACTCGTTCGAAGAGCTCAAGGACACGCTGATCGAGGTGGTCGGGCGCCACTTCCGGCCGGAATTCGTCAACCGGATCGATGAGCTGGTGGTGTTCCATCCGCTGGGTCGTGAGCAGATTGCCGGTATTGCCGGTATCCAGCTGGCGTTGCTGCAGGGGCGTCTGGCCGAGCGTGAGCTCGGACTCGAGCTGGATGCGGCCGTAATGGACAAGCTGGTCGAGGTCGGTTTCGACCCGGTGTATGGCGCACGGCCACTTAAGCGCGCCATTCAGCGTTGGCTGGAAAATCCGCTGGCCCAGGCCATTCTTGCCGGTCAGTTCGAACCGGGCACGCGCATTCACGCACGACTGGAGGATGGTGAAATCCGTTTCGGCTGCTAAGTCTGTGCTGCCTCAGCAAAAGGACCCTGCGGGGTCCTTTTTTCATGGGCGCGGTTGATGCTCGAGATCGGTGCGTGCGGCCATGACAAAATCGGTCTTGTGCAGACCGCCGATCTTGTGTGTCCACCAGCGCACCGTGACGGCTCCCCATTCGGTCAGCAGGCTGGGGTGGTGGCCTGCCGCTTCTGCTAAGGCGCCGACCCGGTTGGTAAATGCCAGCGCTCCTTTGAAGTCGGCAAACGCAAAACGACGGACCAGCTGATCGATGCCGTCGATCTGTTCGATCTTCCAGTCGGGCAGCTCGTTCAGGTACTGCTGACGTTCGGCCGCGCTGGCCGGTTCGGCGCCGTGCTGGCAGGCGCTGCAGGATTCGTGAGCCAAGGACATGAGGGTGTGCTCCTGCGCATGTTTTCCCAAGTTAAGCAGAAGCCGGTATCGCCGTGTCGGGGTTTCGGTTAACGTCTGCGCCCGGGTTTTGGGGGAACGGCTACCCTGATAAGCGTGATCCCGAGCTTCTGGAGGAGCAACGTGACCGATCTACCGCCGATCAAAGTAACTTCGCTGGATCTGCAGCGTCTGAATACCCTGCTCGACTGCGTTTCCGATCTCAGCCATCCTGGCGCGCCGCGTCTGCGTCAGGAGCTTATGCGCGCTGAAATCGTGGCGCCCGAGGCGCTGCCGTTCGATGTAGTCAGCATGAACTCGCGGGTGCATTTTCGCGACTGTGCCAGCGGCGAAGAGCTTGAATACAGCCTCTGCTATCCGGCCGACGTCGAAGGGTACGCCGACCGTGTTTCGATTCTTGAGCCGCTGGGCAGTGCGCTGCTGGGGCTGGCCGTTGGACAGGCGATTACCTGGCCGCTGGGGGGCAGCGGTCTTCTGGAACTGGAGATTATTGAAGTGACCTATCAGCCGGAGCGGGTGGGTGAATTTGATCGCTGAAGCCAGACCCCGAGCCCTTGTTGTCAGTTTTTCCCGCAGCGGCCATACGCGCCGGATTGCCAGGGCACTGGTTGCGACCGCTGAGGAGCGGGGTTTTGACGTCGAGCATGAGGTGTTGCAGCCGCTGGAGTGTCCGAGTCGCTGGCGGTTGGCCTGGCCGCTTTTGAGCAGTGTGCCGGTATTGCCGTTGTATCTCCTGTCCGCTCGCTTTCGTATCTGGTGGCATCAACATTACCCACAGCCCGAGCAGGCTCTGGCGCCGTTGCGTTTTCCGGATCTGGCCGAATTCGATCGGATCTGTATCGGCGGGCCGAAATGGCTCTATCTTTCCTACCCTGTGGCACGTTACCTGGAGCAGGTGGGCGGACTCGAGGGCAAGGTGGTGCACGGCTTTACCAGTTTCTGCGGGCCGCCGCTCAAGCGCTTCGAGCTTGAGATGTATTTTGCCCCCCTGGCCGAGCGATTGCGTCGCCGTGGCGCGACACTGGGGGGCTGTCTGGCTCTGTCGAGCCATGCTCATGAGTTTTTCCTGCGCGGAGAAATGGTTTGGGTCTTTCGGGGGCTGAGCCGCCTTCTGTTTGGACGATCGCTGCGCAGTTTTACCCTCGACAGCGGTTGGGGACGAGCCCAGCTGGCTGCGTTTTGTGACCGGTGGCTGAGTCAGAGAGCAGATAAGCCGCAAAAAAACGTATCGGTCACCTCCGATTCATCTGGCTCTGCTAGGGTCAAAGAACCATAACCTTCGGGGGAGAGGTGGTTCCTATGCAGACGCAACCGTCGTTACCGCAAGAACAGGCTCTGATCGCTGATGTAGAGCGCTTGGAGCATCTGTGTGCCTGGGCCGAGGCGGCCGGTCGAGCCGTCGTCGATACCTATTCCGATATGGAGCTGGAGAACGCGTTTACGGCGGAGCTGTCCGAGGCGTCAGAGGAGACGTCGATCTGGGGGCAGGTGCTGGTCTGGCATTCCAAATAGCCGCGCCTAGCGCCTTAATCGTACAGGGGAGCGCAGTGCCGCCGAGCCTTCGGGCTTGGCGGTTTTTGTTTCTGACGTTTTTATTTGCCGCGCAGAGTCATGCAATTGCAACTATGCTGGATGCGATCCCAAGCCCAAGGAGAGAGTCCGTGCGTCTGAATGATCTGTTGATTGAAGAGCTGCGTTTATTGGCCCAGTTTCCGCTGGACAGCCATCAGGAGGGGCTGAAGGTCCATTCGAATGCTCCGGTTACGCTGGTCGAGGCCTGTGCGCGACTGCACCAGAAAGGTCTGGTGACTCAGATTGATGGTGGCTATCTGACCGAGCCGGGTCGTCAGGCTGCTGAACACCTGGAGGTGGTCAGCTCGATTCTCACCACGCCGAATTTCCTGCCACAGTCGAGCTGAGCTACCGGTGTGCGCTGGACTCGGCCGGCTCAGGTCGGGTCCAGGTTGCGTCCGGTTTCCGGTTGTTCCTGAATCAGTTCGCGCAGTACGGCTTCGGCCTCGGGGGCGATGCAGATCAGGCAGCAGCCGGTCCAGAAACGGGTGTTGTCGGTGTTGGGACGATGCCAGAGGGTATCGACGCCGAGTTCGATCCGGCGATGCCCCAGAATCGGTTCGGCAAACTCGAGCCGAAGCTGATAGATCCGGTTGGTCGGCAGTGCCTGCGGGCCGATCAGCAGCAGTCCTCCGGCGGAAATGTCTGCCAGCACGCCGTAGTGTTCCTCGGTATGCAGATCAAAGATATCGATCTGCTGCTGGGGGCGGATGCGTTCATGTCTGCGGTGTTCCGTCATGCCTTCTCTCCTGAAGTAAAACGCAGCAGCAGCCCCTGTATGGCTTTCAGGGCTCGATCCACCAGCGGGATACGTTGTTTTTCGATCAGTTGGGCGCGCCCGTCTTCGAGGGCTTTACCGAGTTCGACACGGCTGTATACCGCAGCCCGATTACCGGCACTGTCGACGAACATGTAGTTATGGGTTGTCGGGCTGTACCAGGCCAGCTTGAGTCGGCGGCTGTTACTTTCTTCCTGAAACAGGAACCAGCAGCCGAAATCCAGTGAGGCCAGTCGGCGTTGAATGGCTTCAGATAGTTCGCTCAGTTCGGATGCGCTATCAGGCTCGTCGACAGGCTCCTGCCCCAGTGTCGACTCGGCTACAGGAACCGCTGAGGGCTCTGTAACTGCAGGCAGCGGTTCCAGCCCCAGAGCGGCCTTTTGCAGGGTAACCAGAGGGCTTAGCTGGGTTCGAATCTGGGCAGCCTGCAGACCGCCCAGCTGCGAAAGCAGCTGGGTCAGGCTGTGAATCAGTTCCGGCTGGATACGACGCAGCTGCGCCTGTTCTTCTTCGCTCGCTTTTGGCAGAACGCTCCAGCACAGCTGTTGCAGGGTATCGAGTGCCTGCCGCCAGATCGGTGAGTGGGCGCCATGGCGCAGATAGCTGAACACCAGTACGTCGGTCCAGGAGCCGCGCAGAAACTGAATCAGGATGGCCGGCAAGGCCTGTTGTGCGATGGCCTGATTGATTTCGCGGTCGGCCAGAAGGCGCGCCCCGACCAGTTTGTCACGGCCCTGGGCCGCCTCTACTGCACGTTGCTCGACGATCGCGGACTGGCGCTCGAGCAGCTGGTAAAACTGTTCAAACTCAAACAGCAGCGCGGCAAAGACGGCGCTGCCTTCCTCGAACTCCTGCAGAATGCGCTCGACAATCAGGCTGATGCGCTGGCGAATTGCGCGGCTGTTGTGGGGGTGATCATTCCACTCGCAGGCCGCTCGTGCCATCAGGTTCAGCAGCTGGCGTGCCGGGTGCTCATTGTTTTCGAACAGCTCCGGGTCCGCCAGGGCGACCTTCAGATAGGGGGTATGCAGGTGACTGATCAGCGCCTTGACTTGATCGGGCAGCTCGTCGTCATCGAGAATAAAGTCGAACAGCATGCCGACCAGATCGATCATTTCGGCGTCGCTGGTTGCGACCGCCAGCGGGGTTTCACTGCATTCCTCAAGCTGATCGACCAGTTGCTGCTTGATATGGATGACCGATACCGGTGTGCTCAGATCGACGGCGCTGACCGTACTGTAACCGGCCTGCAGGGTGCTGAGCGCCTGCTGGAGTTCCCGGCTGCTGTAGGTCGGGCTT
>CAYWUD010000165.1:0-5536 GCA_964461355.1 uncultured Pseudomonadales bacterium
TGGCGTCTCTGGGCGGTCTGGTGGCTGGTGTTGCCCACGAGATCAACACCCCGGTCGGGACGACGGTTACGGCGGTTACCCACCTGCAGGACCGTCTCACGAAGCTTGCCCGTGCGTATCAGGATCAGAGTCTGAGTCGAGAGGATCTCGAGCAGTTCCTGCGTGCGGCCGATGAAGGGTTTGGCATTATCAATCGCTGCCTCGAGCAGACCACGGTGCTGGTGCGTAACTTCAAGCAGGTTGCGGTTGACCGCAGTACCGAGGCGCACCGGACCATCGATTTTGGCGATTACCTGCAGCAGGTGATCACCACCTTGAAACCGCGCCTTAAAAAGACGCCGCACCAGGTTGTTGTCGACTGTCCTCCGGAACTGCTGGTCAACTGCCGGCCGGGTGAGATCTCACAGGTGCTGACCAATCTGGTGATGAACTCGCTGATCCACGGTCTGGATGCCGAAAAGCCCGGTACCATCAGTATCCAGGTGCGTCGTGTGGGCAAGGAAGTGGAAATGATCTTTGCCGATGACGGCAAGGGCGTACCCAAGGAGCTGCAGTCCAAGCTCTTTGATCCGTTCTTTACCACCAAGCGGGATCAGGGGGGGACCGGCCTCGGTACGCATATTCTGTTCAATATCGTGACCCAGTCGCTGCACGGTTCCGTTCGCTTTGAGTCCGATGAAGGGCAGGGGCTGAAATACTTCATTCGCTTCCCGATCTCGGTTCCGGAAGCGGCGTAATAACGAATATACCCCCGAACAGGGGGTATTTTTTTGTGTGTGCTGTATGAGCGGATGGCCGCGATGTGTGTCCGTCAGGGCTGCAGATGCTGTTCGATCTGCTCGATCAGGATATGGATGATCTTGATGTGCAGCTCCTGAATACGGTCGGCGTAACCGAAATGAGGGACACGGATTTCAATATCGGCGCGACTGGCCATCTCGCCTCCATCCTTGCCCGTCAGAGCAACCACCTTCATGCCCTGTGCCCGAGCGCTGTCGATGGCGCGCAACACGTTGGCGGAATGACCGCTGGTGGAGATCGCCAGGAGCAGGTCGCCGGAGCGACCGAGCGCTTCGACATAGCGTGAAAAGACCTGATCGAAGCCAAAATCATTGGCAACACAGCTCAGATGGCTGGGGTCGGAGATTGCCAGTGCGGCATACGCGGGGCGATTGTCGCGGTAGCGACCGGTCAGTTCCTCGGCAAAATGCATGGCATCACAGTGTGAGCCGCCGTTACCGCAGCTGAGCAGTTTGCCGCCCTGGGCAAGGGTCTCTGCCATCAAACGGGCCGCCTGATCGATGGCCTCCAGTTGCTGCGAATCGGCAAGAAAACGTTGCAGAAGCTCGGCCGCTTCCATCAGGGCGTAGCGTATTGAATCGGAGTTCATGGTCGACAGGACGTGATGTTAGAGCCGCGATTCTCTCATGTTTGCGTGATCAGGCACAGGGCCGTTTATTTTGAGCCTGTTATGCCCGGAGCAAGGTTTTTATTGTTGTGCTGGCACGTTATTCAGTTTGTTTTCAGTGTGCTGCTTTAGCTTCAACGTCGCTGTCGCGTGCCAAGGATATCTACGTAGCAAACAATAAATAATGACTGGCTGAGCGCGGCAGGACATTCGTCCGTTTTTTCTTGTCGGTATGGTGGGGACCGAAACGATTGCACAAGGAGCTGTTATGCGTGCAACTTTGGGTGTTTCCGGGTCGCTTTGCCTGATGGGTGGAGTCTTTTTGCCGGTAACCAGCGTGCCTCTGGGGAGTCAGCTTGATTATTTTCAGGGCGGCAGCGGTGATGGCCTCTGGGTGCTGATAGCTGCACTACTGGCACAACTGCTGGTGGTGTTCAGGTTTTATCGGTGGCTGCTGCTGCCGCTGTTGTGCAGTACCCTGGTCATTGCGCGCAGCCTGTATAATATCTGGGCGCATCGCGAGCAGCTGCGAGCCATGGCCGAGCGCGGCGGTGAGTCCGATAGTCTGCTGCGCCTGAGTACCATGCTGGCCGATGCCGTGCAGTTGCACTGGGGCGGTCTGGTCCTGGTGCTCGGTCTGGTGCTGCTGGCATTGAGCGCCTTCTGGCCCGAGCGCGATGCCGTGCAGAACGCGCCCAAGCCAGCCCCCCTCGAATCGACATAGGCCCTGCGTCAGGATACGACAGGTCTGTTTTCGTGTATGGTCCGCCTCCGACTGGCTAGTCTTAGCTTGAGAATCGGAGGGGGACTGTATGCAGACAACGGACTACGCGGTCTACCGCGTGGTGATCGAGGAGGTACTGGCCGGGCAGGAGCAGATGCCGAGCCTGCCCACCATCACTCTGAAGATCCGACAGGCGCTGGTCGATCCTGATATTACCCATCGCAAGATTGCCGCGCTTGTTTCCCACGATCCGAGCCTCAGTGCACTGCTGCTGAAAAATGCCAGCAGCCCCCTGTTTCGCACGGCCGTCAAGCCGACCAGTCTGGAAGCTGTGGTCGCGCTTCTGGGGTTGGGGACGGTCGATCAGCTGGTCATGATGCACAGCATCAAGAGCCTCTTCGTGATGCACAGTCCGGTACTCAAGCAGCTGTTCAAACTCAGCTGGCGCCGGCAGGTACTCAAAAGCGCAATCGCCCAGTTTCTGGCCCAGCGGCTGGCCCGTGAGGCTGCTCCCGAGGCGATGATCGCCAGTCTGCTCAGCGAAATCGGTACGCTGGCCACCCTTTCTGCGTTCAAGGACAACCGCCTGGTGCCGGATGTTCCTACCTACTGCCGCCTGTGTCGTGAGTACAGCAAGTCTCTCGGCATCGTGTTGTTGAAAAAATGGGGGGTCAGCGAGCGCTATACCGAAGTGGTGCGCCGTTGTGGTTGCTGGGAAAGCAGCACTGAGGGGCCGCTGGATCTGATGGACATGATCAATCTGGCCCTCTATCACACCGTTCAGATCCTCAAAAGCCGCAACAGTCTGCCGCCGATCGAGACGCTGGCGCTGTACTCGAAGCTGGTATCGCCCTTCGATACCACCGATGACCATCGTCAGCTGCAGCTGGTCAAGCTGCACCGCCATGACATCATGCAAAGCGCCCAGCTTTTTGGCTAGCGTGCGGGCTGTCTTGTAACTGTAAGACCTCTGTCATAAATCTCTGTCAGTTTTAGCGCCATCGAACGCTTGCTGTTCCCCTTGTCGTACAGAGAGTTATGTCATGCGTCTGTCGCGTTTTATCTGGTTATCGTTATTGCTGGCGCTGCTGGTTACAGTGGGACTGCTCTGGGTCGTGAATCGCGCTCAGAGCTCGATGGAGCAGCAGCTGCTGAGCAATCAGCTGTATGAGGGACTCAATCGGCAGGCACAGGAAGAGGTGCTGGCGCCTCTGCGCGGCTATCTCTATCAGGGCGATGCACTGCAACTAAGTCGAGCGCGTCAGGGGGTGATGGCGCTGCGTCAGGCGGTCGCCGGTGGTGCGGCGCCAGATCTGGCCGAGCAGCTCGATCGCGAACTGACCCGGCTGCTGGAGAAGCTCGATACCGATTATCGTGCCCTGGGCAAGCTGTCGGGCAGTGCTTCGGGGCTTCTGGAAAATGCCGAGCGTGAACTCGCGGCGCAGGCCGAAACCCTGCTCGAATACGCTATTGCCGCTACAGACGGTGACGCCTCGATCCGTCTGCAGTTTCAGCAACATGCTCTGGAGGTGCTGCGTCTGGTACAGGAGCTCGGTTACAGCCGACAGGCGCTGATGGTGGCCGACAGTCCCGAGCAGCGTCGTCATATGTCATCGCTGCAGCAGCAGCTGCAGGCGCAATGGGCTGCGCTGTCACGGCTGCCGGTGCTGGGCCGCTACCGCGAAACCGACACCGACGCACTCTGGCTGGGCGAGCCTCCCGCGCCTGAAGAGATCGGTGAGGTGGCAGTGGCGGAACTGGGCAGTTTGATCCGCAGATACCCCCGAGAGTGGCGGCAGACCGAGGTGACACTGGAGCAGCGCCAGCAGGGACTGGCCGCGCTTAAGCAGGATCTGGATCGTTTCGAGCAATACCTTGGTGATGCCCAGAGCGAACTTGGCGCCACACTCGAAGCGCGCATCGATGCGCTGCTGGCGCTGGCTTTCGGCCTTGTGGTGGGGATGCTGCTGCTGGTTGCCGGTCTGAACCTCGGGCTGCGCCAGCTGGTGCTGCAGCCCCTTCGCCATGTGCGCAATGCTTTTTTTTTGCTGGTGGATCGGGGCCAGGTCACGCCGATCGATATCGGACGCCAGCGGCATGAAGTCGGTGAAATCGCTGAAAGTTTCAATCAGTTGTTGCAGCGTGAGGAGACCCAGCGCCAGTCGCGTCAGCAGCAGCTGGAGCAGGTACAGGCGGCGCTGGAGCAGATTTGTGCACAGGTGGAGGGTATCGGTCTGGCGATCAGCCATTCCGATACGGCAATCGGCAACTGTACCGAAGCGGTCGATCAGATGGCGCACTCCGTGGATGGTGTGCAGGAGCAGGTCCGTCAGGTGCGCGAACAGGCGCAGCAGACCGGTGCCGCCATCACTTCCGGTGTCAGTGCGGCCGAGCAGATGAACAGTGCCTGTGCCGATACCGTGGTTGCGCTGGATGGTGCCGGTGCCGCACTCGGTGCCCTGCAGCAGTGTATCGAACAGGCCGAGGGGATAGTCGATACCATCGGGGGCAGTTCGTCGCAGACCAATCTGCTGGCTCTGAATGCGGCGATTGAAGCAGCCCGCGCCGGTCATCTCGGTCGAGGCTTTGCCGTTGTCGCCGATGAGGTGCGTGGTTTGTCCGGCCAGACCTGCGGCGCACTCGAACATATTCGTGATGTGCTCGAACGTGTCAGCCAGGGGGCGGGTGAGGTACGTGGGTATATGGCTGCGATCGAGCATACGGTGGTGGCCCAGCAGCGTGTCGCCGGCACGTTGTTGAGCAGTGCCGAGCAGATCGTGGCTTTGGCGCAACAGACTCTGGCGGCCAGCGAGCAGGTTGCGGCGACGACCGAGGAACAGGACGGCCTGATGCAGCGATGTCAGGCCGAACTGGGACATTCGGTGACACAGAACCGTCAGTGCTGCACCTTGAGTGAGCGTCTGGAGGTTGAAATTGATCGGCAGGCCCGGGCGATTCGCGTGGCGCTCTGCTAACGGGTCATCTTCTTCACGAAAACCACCACGAACAGGGCCATGGTGAAACTCCCCATAAAGGCCTCCAGCGCTGCCAGAAGGCGGCTCAGGCCATGGGGGGTAAAGTCACCGTAGCCGAGTGTGGTAAAGGTCACCACGCTGAAATAGATACACTCGAGCAGGCGAAACAGGTTCTGGCTCAGGCCCTGGGTCGGGCTGAAACCGACCATCTCGCCGTTGTGCTGTACGCCGGCCAGGGCGTACAGCAGGGCAAAGGTCAGAATCAGCCCGAGGGAAAATCCGATTACCCGCAACGGGCGTTCGCCGTAGCCGCAAAAGAGATCGACCGCCTTGGAGATCAGACGCTGACTGGAACGCAGCGGCATCTGGTAGCGGCGAATGATCATTTCGCGGTGGAAGAAATTTCCGGCGGCCTCGAACAGTCCCTGG
>CAYWUD010000166.1:0-5500 GCA_964461355.1 uncultured Pseudomonadales bacterium
GCAACCATCAGCCGCTGCGCATGAAAGAGCTGGCCAAAAAGCTCGGCGTGGTGATGGGCACGCTGACGATCATGATCAATCGCCTGAGCAAGCTCGAACTGGTCGAGCGCAAGGTCAGCGACCAGGACCGACGCTCCTACCTGATCAATCTGACCGACGCCGGTGAGCAGCTCTATCGCGAGCACCACCAGCACCACCAGCTGCTGGCCGAGGAGATCTCGGCGCTGCTCAGCGATGAAGAACAGCAGCTCTTCAACGGCTGTATCGAAAAAATTCTGCACAATCTGTAGGTCGACCATGAACTGCACCGTACTGCATCAACCCCAACCCCACGCCCGCAACCAGCAGCGCACGCTGGCGGTGATCATCCTCACGGTGGTGATGATGGTGGCCGAGATCGGCGCGGGCCTCGTCTATGGCTCCATTGCCCTGCTGTCAGACGGCATTCATATGGGTACCCACACCCTGGCTCTGCTGATCACCCTGTTTGCCTACCTGATCGCCAACCGCCATGCGCGCAACAGCCGCTTTACCTTCGGCACCGGCAAGGTCGGTATTCTCGGCGGCTACAGCTCGGCCATCGTGCTGGTCATCGCCGCCCTGTTCATGATGTACGAAGCGCTGATGCGCTTTATCAACCCGGTCGCCATCCAGTTCGATCAGTCGATTCTGGTGGCGGTCATCGGTCTGCTGGTCAACCTTGTCAGCGCCTGGCTGCTGTTTGATCCGGACCACCATCATGACCACGGTCACAGTCACGGCCACGACCATAGCCACCACCATGATCATGACCCTCAGCATGCTCATGCGCACGAACACGAACATGGCCATACCGATCACAACCTGAAGGCGGCATACCTGCATGTCATTGCCGATGCCCTGACCTCGGTGCTGGCGATTGTCGCCCTGCTGGCGGGCAAGTACCTGGGCGCGGTCTGGCTCGACCCGCTGATCGGGATCGCCGGCGCCATCGTGGTGATTCGCTGGGGCTGGGGGCTGCTGAAAACCACCGGCGGCCTGCTGCTCGACTACGAGCCCGACACCGGCCTCGCGGCACGGGTCGAAGCGGTGATCGGCGAATACGAGCAGGCGATCCTGACCGATCTGCATATCTGGCAGGTGGCCAGCGGCAAGCGGATGCTGATCTGCAGCCTCAGCGGTCTGGCCCAGGAAGAGCTGTCGCGGCTGCGCCAGCGGCTCGAAGAGACCGGCGCCTTTGCCCATATCACCCTCGAATCACGTGCCGTCTGAGCAACGCGCCTAAAAAAAGCCGCCCCGTGGGCGGCTTTTTACTTTTGCCAGCGTCGTGACGTGCCTAACGCAGCAGGCGCAGCCAGCGCCACAGGCGCAGGACATCGGCCAGCGCCGCCGCCACATAGGTCAGTGCGCAGGCCTTGAGAATCGAGCGCACCGCCGGCAACTGCTCGGCGTCAACATAGCCCCCCTGTTCGAGGATCGGCAACGCCTTGTTGAAACTCGCATCCCACTCCTGCGGCAGCACCGCGGTGTACAGCAGTACCGAGGAAAACAGGGTAAAAAAACCCACCACCGCGGTCAGCGCGGTCAGATGCGGGATACGCAGCAGCGCCCCCACCAGCGGCAGCGCCATCAGGATATAGATCCCGCACTGCTGGATCACACCGGCACTGCGCTGATAGCGCGCACGCAGCCGGCAGATCGGCTCGTCGCGACCATACTGGATCGCATGCCCGACCTCATGGGCGGCAATGGCAACCGCCGTCAGCGAGCGCCCCGAGAATACCGCCGGGCTCAGACGAACCGCCTGCTCCTGCGGGCTGTAGTGATCGTTATCGGCCACCGTCTGCTCGACCTTCACCGTCTCCAGCGCAAAGCGCGTGAGCAGATGGCGCGCCAGCTCGGCGCCCGTACCGGGCAGGTCGTCAAGCGGCGTCTGATGCCGGGCCAGCACATGACGCACCCAGAGGTTGGGGCCGAGAATCAGCCCCAGCAGCACCAGCGCCAGAATCAGGTAGAGCACCGGATCAGGCCTCGGTCTCCTCCAGCATGTTGCCGTAGTACAGATCTTCCAGCGAGCCGACGCGGTGCGCGGCGATATCGGTGTGTGCGGCCAGATAATGGTCGATCGCCTGACGATCGCCCTCGGTGGCGGACCCGTAACGCTCGGCCGAATAGACAAAGCCTTCGAAATCGGCGCCGTAACCACCGCCAAGAACCAGCAGTCCGCGGGCCTCGATCACCTCGACCAGCTCGTTGATCAGTGCATCACAGGCGACGCTGTCATCGCTGTGCATCTGGATATGAACCTCGAAGCCGTATACGGCAAACTCATCGACAAACAGTTTCTTGCGGATACGGCGGTTGCGCTTGGGCAGGCGGGCGTATTTCATCGTGTTCTCCGGTTTACTGACAGACTCATTAAAAAAAGCCTGTAATCACAGGCTTTTCCATTCAAGCGAGCGATCGCATTACTTGAAGATACAGTGCTGAGCGTAATCGGCCGCTTCATTCGCGGTCCAGTCGCCCTTGTCCTTTTTCTTCATCGCCGCGCACCAGGCATCACTGCCCACTTCGGGGGTACAGCCGGCCATGAAGACCAGCGCGGTCAGAGCGATCAGCAGTTTTTTCATCGGTAGATCCTTGTGTATAGGTCGTATCGGCTGATCAGGATCTTAGCGAAGCTGACGCAAAGTGCCATCCCTGCCACTTAGAAACGCGGCCGCGCGCCTGAAAAAACGCGCGCGAACGCATCAGCAGTACAAAGGCCCCGCCTCTGGCTGCGGCAGTTCAAGTGCCATCAGTGTGGCACTGGCAGGACAGAGCGCGGCAAACTGCGCAGTAGCGCGAATCGGCCCGGGCGCCGCCGCACGTGCAACGGCACAAAAACCCAGCCGCGTAAAATACCCGGCGGCGGTTTCGGTCAACAGATACAGCGCCCGCATCCCCGTGAGTTCGGCGCGGGTCAGCAGCGCGTTATACAGCCGTTCGGCCAGCCCCTGATGCTGCCAGTCCGGCGCCACGACAAAGGAGCGCAGCAGACCATAAGCACCCGCGGGTTGTAGGCCGGCCACGGCAACCGGGGCACCGGCCACCTCGATCAGCAGCAGGTACGGCAGTTCCTCGGCGCAGTCATCAAAGGGCAGCCCGGCGGCGCCGAGCAGCTCTTCGATCGCCGCCAGATCATCGGCCTCGGCGCGGCGCAACAGGGTCTGAGACGCTAGCCTGACCACCGGGCTCAGCCCTCGCTCACACGGAAGTAGTCGCGGATCCACTGAAACAGCAGATCGGCATCCAGCGCACTCGCCGGAAGCTCGGCAAACTGATCGCTGGGATCGCGATCACGCCAGGCAAACTGGTAACGAATCCGCTCCGGCGTCTGATCCTCGAGCACCACGATGATGCGCTTTTGCGTGCGCAGGCAATCGATGGTCATCAGATCCACCGCAATGCCCTGGGTGCGCATCTGCCGGTTGATCCCGACCACCGGGTTGATGTCGGCAAATTCGGCCTGAATCCGGGTATGCGCGTCGGTTACCGCATCGGCCAGACGCTTGAGTCGTTCTTCGGACATGGAGTCTCCTTTACGGCCCCGCCGGCATCGCTCAGGGCCAGGCCAGCAGGCCGATATTGCACAGACCGAGCAACCCGACCACAAAGGCCGCCGCCCCGATCAGCGGTTCATAGGGGCGCAGTTTACGCGCCAGCTCGAACAGGCTCTCACCGATGGCGGGCACCTGTCGAAGACGCGGCCCGAGCAGCAACAGCCCCGCGCAGAGCGCCACCAGCTTGTGTATCAGATACCCCGCATTGATCAGGGCGATAAACCCGAGCAGCAGGCAGAGTGCGCCCAGCAGCGGCCGGTAACGCTCGAGCCAGAGGCGAAGCGGCACCGGCAGACAGAGCTTGCAGCGCACCAGCAGCGGCGTTGCCAGTAACAGGCCGGCGGCCATGGAGGCCAGATCCAGAATCAGCCCCATCGCCTTGATCCCTCCTGCTCACGACAGCGCACACCCATACCGCTCATGGCTGCCCCTGCCACTGCTGCAGACGCCGCGCCCAGTTGCCCTCGTGCGCGGCGGCGCAGGCCTCTTCGGAATCGAGAATCAGGGTATGACGGATCGCCTTGATCACGATGCCCACCCGGATCAGCTCGGCCTGCACGCACTTTTGCAGCCAGTCATCGAGACCGGCCGCCAGCGCATCGGCCTTTTCCCCCTCGGTCGCAAAGACACAGACCACCCTGAGACTCGCCGGAAAGTTGTCCCAGCGGGCAAAATGGGTCAGCCAGGCAAAGCCGGGCACTTCCGCTTCGGCGCGGCTGCAGGCCGCGGTCAGCGCCCGGCGCACATTGTTGTCGATCTTGCGTTGGGTTTTATGCATCAAAGACGCCCCGGGGCGGTAAAAAACAGGGCCCTTATTTAATACTGCCCCTGCGCTGGCGTCCATGGTGCCGGGCTGCGGCGGTGGTGGTTCGGCACCGCAGCGCAGACGCAGGGTTTATTCCGACTTCCGGCGAAAGAGTCCCTTCAGGAGGGCACCCGCGCCCACCAGGATCAGCACTCCGAACTTTTTCAGCAGCATCAGCAGAGCCGCCAGGGCACCGGTTTTGGCGGCCACCTTGCCGGCCACCAGGGCGCCGATGCCATAGGCCGCGACCTGATCGACCTCAGGATTGAAGTCGCTATACAGATGGCCCGGCTGGAATTCGGCAATCGCCAGCACCTGATCGAGATGGGCATCGATCACCGGCTTTTGCTCCATGCCGGCAATAAAATTGAGCACCAGCACCCCCTTGCGCCCCAGAACCCGGATGTTGTAGTTCAGGGTATGGCTCTGCATGCCGGCAAACTGCAGCTCCTTGGCCCAGTAGAGCTTTTTCGCCGTCGCATCGTAATAGGGCGGTTCGGCCCAGCCAAGCAGCTCGATCGCGCCATAACCGGCTTCGATCCGCGCCTCGTTGCCCGCCTGTGTATCCTTCTGCATGCTGCGCAGCAACGCGTCATAATCGATCTCGGCGGCATCCTCATCGGAGATATAGCCGTCTTCCTCATAATCGATCAGTACCGCCCAGGATTCGGCCTCCAGCGGGCTGTACCCCGACGGCAGCAGCATGCCCAGATACTCGCCACCGGGCGGGTTCTCCCAGGCATCCACCAGTACCCGCCGGGTATCGGCAGGATTGAGGTAATAGAAGGTATCCGGCACGTCCAGCACCGCACCGGCGCGCGGCAGTTCAATCCGGCCCCGCTGTGGCTGCAGAGAGGCTTCAAAGGTCGACGCCCAGGCCGCGTACTGCTCCTCGGGCGACAGTTCGGCCGACTCGGTCGCAGGTTCTGCCCCTACACTCGTGCACAGCACCAGTAACACGGTGCCCAAAATTCCCTTGATATGCATTGTTCGATCCATGCTGGTAACGGCCGCTGCAACGGCCCGGTAGAAAAACGACAGGAAGCATGGCGACGCCGGACGCGGCCCGAGCAGGGGCGTACCGGTGATCACGCGGTGACACTCCATATCACCC
>CAYWUD010000167.1:0-1080 GCA_964461355.1 uncultured Pseudomonadales bacterium
AGGCGAACCAGTCACGCAGCATCAACGCCCAGACCGACCTGCCACCGGTACTGGCACTGCTCGACAGCGATGCCACCTTCACCGACTGGCTGCTTGAACAGGCCCGCGTACAGCGCCCGGACACCTGCGCCATTCTGGGGCACGACCTGTTCTTCTACGACACACAGCCTGCGCGCATGATCGGCCTTCGAGATGAGTTTCTGGCCGGTGCGCGCCTTGACAACCTGGCCAGCTGCCACATAGGCCTTCGCGCCTTGATCGACACCCGGAACAGCCAGGAGCCCTGCCTGCTGCTCTGCAGCGACCATGAAGAGGTCGGCAGTCTGAGTGCAACCGGCGCCAACGGGCCATTCCTGCAACAGGTGCTGCAGCGCCTGCATCCGGACTACGAGACCCTGCAGCGTGCGCTGCAGCGCTCGATGCTGATCTCCTGCGATAACGCCCACGGCATGCACCCGAATTACGCCGATCGTCATGAACCCGATCACGGCCCGGTACTCAACCGGGGACCGGTGCTCAAACTCAATGCCAATCAGCGTTATGCCAGCAACAGCGAAACCTGCGCCCTGGCTCGATTCCTGGCCGCACGCGAGCAGATCGCGCTGCAGGACTTTGTCGTGCGCTCCGATCTTGGCTGTGGCAGCACCATCGGTCCGATCACGGCCGCCGAACTGGGTATTCGCACCCTCGATATCGGCATTCCGACCTTCGCCATGCACTCGATTCGTGAGCTGGCAGGGCGCGATGACGCCTTCGCTCTGTATCAACTACTGTGTGCATTCAATCAGGAAAAATCCTTAGTTTCTTAAGGGTTGCGGACAGAACTTTGACCTAAGGCAGATTTTTTTAGTAGCGAAAAGAAATAACTGCGATTCGTTTGGCGTGGATCAACAAATAAGTACAAGACCCTAATGGCGCCAATCGGAAGTGGTGATATTCTGAGCACATATGACCAAATTAACTCACTCTTAGCTCGCATTCACCTAGCCACCGCTTTATAGGTAGATCAGAAAAATGGCCACCGCACAGCAACGCTCCAGCCGCCGCACTAAATACAACAACCAGCGTCGCACTGAATAT
>CAYWUD010000167.1:1090-5495 GCA_964461355.1 uncultured Pseudomonadales bacterium
TGAAGCCTTTGCCGAAAACCGACCTGATGGTCAAACCGGAAAAACTGACTGAACTGACCAACTGCGTGGTACTTGGTTACAACTGAGTGACCCGAATACATGAAACCGGCCAACTGGCCGGTTTTTTTATACCTGCACAACCGACATACATGACTGCACGTATTAAAGAAGCGGCATGGCCAATCTACAGGCCGGAGAAATAGGGGTATGATAATTTCAGGCGACCCGTCCTCCACTGAGTCCAGGCTCGGGAACCAGATCGAGGCGTCTACGCTCAATAGACTTATGGATACGTAACGGACCTCCAGATGACCCGCGTTTATCTTCCTCTGCAACGCCTCCTGCTCACCGGCCTGTTGCTGCTACTGCCGCTGACCGGATGGGCTAAATACAGTACACCCGATCAGATTGCTCCGCTGACACCGGATTACGAACAGAAAATCGCCAGTATTGAAATATTGCAATTACTGCGCCGCAATCATTATCAGTCCTTTGCCCTGAATAACGATGCCTCCCGCCAACTGCTGGATGAATACCTGAAGGCTCTTGACGGCAACCGCAGTTATTTTCTCGCCAGCGATATCGAGCAGCTTCACGCCCGCTACAGCAAACGGCTCGATAACGCATTGAAAAGCGGTGACCTGGAACCGGCCTTTACCATTTACAACCTGTATCAGAAACGCGCCGAAGAACGGCTGCGTTATATGCTCGACCTTCTGGACAATCAGCTGGAGAGCCTGAATTTCGAGTCCGATGCCACCCTCGAAACCGATCGCGCCGAAGCAGACTGGCCGGCCTCGACCCAGGCGCTCGACCTGCTGTGGCGCAAACGCCTGAAGGATGACCTTCTGCGCCTTGAACTCAGCGGAAAAGCGCTGACAGAAAGCCGGGAGCTGTTGACCAAGCGTTACAGCAATCAGCTGCGCCGGCTCAGCCAGGTACGCAGCGAGGATGCTTTTCAGGTCTATATCAACGCCTTCACCCAGCTGTTCGACCCGCACACCCAGTACTTTTCACCGCGCAAGGCAGAAAACTTCGACATCAACATGAGCCTGTCGCTCGAAGGCATCGGTGCCGTTCTGCAAAGCGAGGATGAATACACCAAGGTGGTCCGACTGGTTCCCGGCGGTCCGGCAGCAAAGGCCGGGCAACTGAAACCGGCCGATCGCATTGTCGGCGTTGGCCAGGACAAGTCCGGCGAGATCATCGATGTGATCGGCTGGCGCCTTGATGAAGTGGTCGATCTGATCCGCGGCCCCACGGCGTCAACCGTTCGCCTGGAAGTACTGCCCGCCGGCAGCAGCGGCACGCGCGTCTACAACATCACCCGCGATACGGTCAAACTCGAAGAACAGTCTGCTCAGAAGGCGCTGCTTGAATACCAGCGCGGCGAACGTACCTACCGCATTGGTGTCATTGAGATTCCCGCCTTCTATATCGACTTTGCCGCTGCCCAGGCCGGCGACCCCGACTACAAGAGCACCACACGTGATGTACGCCGCCTGATCAAGGAACTGCAGGCCGAGGATATCGACGGACTGGTCATTGATCTGCGCAACAACGGGGGCGGCTCGCTGCAGGAAGCCAATGACCTTGTCGGCCTGTTCATTCCGCGTGGGCCGACCGTACAGGTCCGTAACGGTCGTGGCGACGTCAATGTACAGCAGGATCCGGACCCGAATCTCGTTTACGGCGGCCCGGTCACGGTGCTGGTCAACCGCCTGAGCGCCTCGGCCTCGGAAATTTTCGCCGGCGCCCTGCAGGATTACGGTCGCGCGCTGATCATCGGCAGCCAGACCTTCGGCAAGGGCACCGTCCAGACGGTACAGCCGCTGCAGCACGGCCAGCTGAAGTTTACCCTGGCGAAGTTTTACCGCGTCTCCGGCGACAGCACCCAGCATAAGGGCGTTATTCCGGATCTTGGCTACCCAAGTCTGATCGACAACGATGAAATCGGCGAAAGCGCCCTGCCCCAGGCTCTGGCCTGGGATCAGATCGATCCGGCCGAGTTCAGCCGCTACAGCCACGCCAAGCTGCCTCTGCGCCTGCTCAAACGCCGTCACGAGGAACGCATCAAGGACAACCCGGACTTTGCCTACCTGAATGCCCAGAAGACACTGCTCGACGAATACAAGGACAAGACCCGGGTCAGCCTGAACCGCAATACACGTCAGGCAGAACGCGCACAGCGCGAGTCCCGCCAGCTGGAGATCGAGAACCGTCTGCGTCAGGCCAAGGGACAGCAGCAGGTTGCCAGCCTGGACGCGCTTGAAGAGGAACAGGAGCAGGAGCGCCTGGCCGAGCACAAGCCGGCCGCTGACGAGGATGCAGGCCTGGTCGAAAGCGGCGAGATTCTGGTCGACCTGATTCAGGAGGTCAGCGGCCAACTGCAGGCGAGCCACCCGGCACGCGCAACCCTGATCGCCCAACCCTGAAACCGGGTTCTAGGCTCCTGAAACCAAAAAGCCCCGACATCCGTCGGGGCTTTTTCTTACTACTCACACATCACCACAGCTCACGCGCTGCGGGGCCTTCGAAACTCACTGAGATTAAAGCTCCGCCCCAGATCAAAGTCAGTGCGAAGCTCCACCAGCGCACGACTGAGCAGCGCCTGCGCCCAGCCCTGGGTCAGCTTCTCGCCGAGCTTCCCCTCGATCGTCGGCGCAGCCTCAAGGCAGGCCTCAAGAGAGCCATACTGCTGCAACAGGCGCGCAGCCGTCTTGGCTCCGATCCCGCTGACACCGGGAATATGGTTACCGCTGTCTCCGGCCAGCCCCCAGAAATCGGCCAGATACTCAGGCTCTACTGCATAGCGTTCACGCACGGCAGCAACAGACAGCCAGCTACGGTTAAAGTGGTCACGCACCCGCACGCCAAAGGGCAACAACTGGGCAAACACCTTGTCGGTAGAGATCACACTGACCGACACCTGCTGGCGACGAAGACGCAGCGCCAGCGTAGCGATCAGATCATCGGCCTCCACCGCTTCCAGACTGAGTGGAGGCCACCCCCACGCCTGCATCCGCTCGGACAATTCGAGCAGTCCTTCGGCCAGTTCTTCAGGCATGGGTGCCCGCCCCTGTTTGTAGTCGGGGTAGAGCCGATGGCGCCAGGTCTTCGCCCCGCCATCAAAAATGACCAGCGCATGGGTCGGCTCGAGCTCCTGCTGAAGCCGCTGCAAAGAGCCTTCCAGCGCACGGATACAGTCGGCCATGTTCTCGCGCACGGCATAGATCCGCCGAATCAGATTAAGGGCATCGATCAACACGACATGCATGGCAGATCCTGTTACAAAGCAAAAACTTGTCCACAGTTTTTGTGGATAGAATTGTGTAAAACCCCTGCATAGACAGAGCTATCCCATGTCCGCTCTACGGCCGAAACAGATCGGCGCGTTTTTGGACAACGGAGCATCGGCTAGCGCAGTCCGGCAAGATGTACGACAAAGCGGAGGGTTGCACCCGCTGGGATACGGGTATCAATGCGCCGATCACCATATCCGGCCTCGGGCGGAACAATCAGTTCACGCACCTCACCCACCCGCATCTGCCTGAGCGCTTCTTCCCAGGCCGGAATCATCTGACCAAAGCGAAGCACCAACGGCGTATCTGCCGCCACGGATTCGATCAGCTGGCCCTCAAGGGTTTCGAGGCGATAGCTGACCAATAGCTCCTGATCCAGCTTGGCCAGCGATCCTGTCCCTTGCTTTTGCACCACAAAGCCGACGCCGAGCGTGCTCAACCGATGCTCGGGCTGCTCCAGATACTCCTGCAGGTACTGCGCACCGGCCGTGCGGGCCGCGACCGATTCCGCTTCAAGATGCGCCTGCCCACGGGCCTGCAGTGCGGCAAAAGCCACTCCAGCACGCTCAGAGGCTGCGGGTTCCCCGGCCAGACCGGCCTGCACCCCCGCCCACAGCGCCTGCTGATCAAGCTCCTGCCAGCCCGATGTAGCCAGGCCACGCCCAAGCTCATAGCCGATGGCAAAGGATGCATCCTCCCGCTCCACGTCCTCAGGAGCCTCCGTGCAGCCGACAAGGCATGCACTCGCCAGCAGCAGCACCTTCAGCTTCACAACACCTCCGGAATATCGGCCACAAGCAGATCGCGATCACACAGATCAAAACAGACCACCTGGGTCTGCAGCCTGAAGAAACGCTGCAACAGCGCGAAATCAAGCGGCTGCGGCCAGGCGGTACGCTCGGGCCAGAACCCTTCAAGCTCATTGGCCAGCACGCGATCCGCCTGCGCCGCCAGATAGGCGCGTACCTCTTCATCGCTGTCGCACTCAGGCACAAGATAGAGGCTCGCCTCGTCTCCCTGACGCTGCTCGGCCGCCACGGCCTCGCCCGAGCATCGCTCGAGCCAGCACCAGAGTTCTTCGGTAGGCGTCAGTGAAACGCCGG
>CAYWUD010000168.1:0-5489 GCA_964461355.1 uncultured Pseudomonadales bacterium
CTTCAATACCTGTTTTAAACTCAACACCTAAGGTTTTGAGGACATCAATTTCCGCATAAACCACATCCTTCTCAAGTCTGTATGAAGGGATACCTAGAGTAAGCATACCTCCCAACAACTCTTCCTTTTCAAAAACAGTTACCGCATACCCATCAATAGCAAGGTAATATGCACAAGAGAGTCCTGATGGACCCGCCCCAACTACAGCAATTTTCTTACCATAATCATGTCTTTTCTTAGGAATATATCGATGCTCCTGTTTGAGATCCTGTTCAGCAATAAACTTTTTAATATCATCTACCGCTACTGGATCATCAATATTTGATCGAGTACAATCGGATTCACAGTAACGTGGACAAATTCGACCACACACTGCGGGAAATGGATTCTCATGCTTTATAAGTTCAAGCGCCTCTGTATATCTACCTTGAGAAGCAAGTTTTATATACCCCTGTACTGAAATATGTGCAGGACAATTTGTCTTACAAGGACTTGTTCCTTCTTCCACTACGTTTTCACGGTTGGTTCTATAATCCTTATTCCAGTGCTCTTCAGTCCAATTGGTATTTGATGGAAGAAATTCTGGCTTTTCTGCTGTTAAGGCGTCCTGATTACAAATTTTCCGACCTAGTTTAAGTGCATTTACTGGACAAACCGCAACACACTCTCCACAGGCAACACATTTTTCAGGATCTACCTTTGCGGTATAATTTGATTTAACAAAGTCCGTATTCTTATACATTGCTGCATTTCTTACAGCAAAACAGGAGCACCCACAGCAGTTACAGATCGCATGGGTTTTGCCATGTCCATCGGTATTCGGCATATTATGCATCAAACCGTTTTCTTCGGCTCTCTCTATAATCTCAAAAGCCTCTTCTCGGGTAATTTCTCTACCTCGACCTGTTCGAATATAATAATCAGCAGCGTGCCCCATCTGAATACACATATCCTCTTTAAGGTGACCACACCCTTCACCCATAGCCTCTCGGGAAGTTCTACAAGAGCAGTCAGAAACAGAGAAAATTGTATTTTCATTTAAGTATTTAGAAACCTCTTCATACGAAGCTCTATGAGTTTCTCCCTCTATTGCTCTTTCAATAGGAATTACTCGCATAACTCCTGAGCCTACAGGGAAGTTTCCCGCAGACATGGGGGCTCTTCGTAAGCCATAGTCGTTAAAGGCTTTTCCTACAGCTGGATATTTTTTTATGTTCTCTTTATTATTTACAATCATCTCAAAGTGACCAGGAACCCACAGGTCTAACCAGTACTTATCAACACCGTCAACATTATTCATAAAGGCCGCACCATATTCAGCGAGTGCCCAAAGAAGCTCAGCTGTTTTCTCTACAGGCTTATTACACTCCTTTGCAACCTCTTCTACACTAAGACGCTCTCGAAATCGAAGAGAGAGACCAACCTCGGCCATCTCTTCAGTTACCCCAGGTTCTAAAATTTTATATTCTGGATATTCCGGCTTTATTTCGCTTTTAGACCCCTTTTTTGTTCTTGCAATTTTATTTGCAAACTCTAATACTTTTTCGTTATACTCCATTGATGGTACTCCTTATTTCCATTTAGCCTGTTCAGATCTAATCCAATCAGCAAACTCTTCTATACCTTCACCTGTTCGTGCGGAGATTGGAATAATTTTAATATTTGGGTTCAGCTTGAGAGCCCGATCTTTTACAGCCTGAAGATCAAAATCAAAGTGCTCCATCACATCAATCTTATTGATTAATAATACATCAACAACCTGAAACATGAGCGGATATTTAAGAGGTTTATCGTCCCCCTCTGGTACACTTAAAATCATTACATTTTTAGAAGCACCCGTATCAAACTCCGCAGGACATACAAGGTTACCCACATTCTCAAGGATCGCAAGGTCAATATTCTCGGTTCCTAACCCTTCCAAACCTTGCTTGGTCATCTCTGCATCAAGGTGACACATACCACCTGTATGAAGTTGAATAACCTTTACTCCAGTAGCCTCTATTGTATGGGCATCAACATCAGAATCAATATCCGCCTCCATTACCCCAATTGACAAATCATTCTTTAGAGCATTAATCGTTTTAACTAGAGTAGTAGTTTTTCCTGATCCCGGAGATGACATAAGATTAAGCAGAAACGTTTTCTCCTTCCGAAGAGAATCTCTGAGGAGATCTGCACGGTGGTCGTTGTTAGCAAACACACTCTCCTTAATCTCGAGCACCTTAAATTTCTTTTCCATGATAAATACACCTCTTTTAATATTATTTGAAACATATTAACATAATTTTTTAAAAAATCAATAAAAATCCAGATAGATACTGAAAATATACTAAAAGAGTATGATAAAATAGGGAGAACAGATATCCTATACAAAGTGTTTAGGCACTATCAACCATGTAAGAAGAAAAGAGCTACTCTACTCCTATGTAGTGAATATGGGAGATTCCTTTCTGGTCTTTCATAATATGAACCTTTACACCGTATATAGATTCTATCTTATCAGAGGTGAGAATGCACGAAGTCTCTCCAAATTCTACAACTTTACCCTGTTGGAGTATTGCAACCTTATTACAGTACCGTAACGCCATAGATAGGTCGTGTACTGCAAAAAGTACAGTCTTATCCATAGAGGAGACAAGATTCATAATTTCAAACTGATGGCGGATATCCAAATGGTTCGTAGGTTCATCTAAAATTAAATAGTCTGTTTGTTGTGCCAAAGCTCGTGCAAGTATGACTCGCTGCTTCTCCCCTCCAGACAAGGTGCCATAACTGCGATCTTTAAGTTGCCACATATCTACTTCTATAAGAGAGTTCTTTACAATGGCTAGATCTTTAGTATTATCACGTTCCATAAACTTCTTGTATGGGGTTCGTCCCATCATAACCATTTCTAATACGGAAAAGTCAAAGGGAATATCATTATGCTGACCTACAACCCCTATTTTTTGAGCAGTTTTCTGGTAAGATATATGTTGTATATCTTTACCGTCTAAACATATGTTTCCATGACTACACTTAATAGCTCTATAAATAGTTTTAAGAAGGGTACTCTTTCCACTTCCGTTAGGTCCTATGATTCCAACAAAATCCCCTTGTTGTATATCAATTGAAACATTATGTAAAATTTGCTGGTTTGATAAACTCACATCTACGTTATTTACCTGAATTCCTATCATTACTACACTCCAAACCCATAAGATTTTCGTATCATTAAGTAGATAAAAAAGGGACCACCAAGCATAGCTGTTAATACTCCAATTGGTATCTCGGAATGTGGAATAATAGCTCGAGAAGCAACATCTACCCAAACAAGAAAAATAGCACCAATAAGGGCAGAGAATATTACTGTTTTTCGGTGATCAGTTCCAAAAAACATTCTTACAATATGGGGAATAATCAACCCTACAAACCCAATCACCCCAGAGGAAAAGACCGCAAATCCAACGGCTAGTGACACTATGATAAGATATACTATTCTGTATGTCTTTAAATTTTTTCCAAGAGTAATAGAGGTATCGTCGCCTAATAACATTAGGTTTAGCGTCCGGTACTGACTCACAAAAATCACTACTACGATGATTGCAACAAGAGCAAGAATACTATTTGATCCCCATTTTGCTCCGGCTACACTTCCCATAAGCCAGTAGGTGATATCCCGAATTCCCTCTGTATCATTAGCAACAAAAATAATAAAACTTGAAAAAGCAGAGCAAATAGCGCTTAAGGCTAATCCTGATAGGAGAAGTCGTATAGAACTACTTTTCCCTCCAACACCTGCTAAGGCAATAACGAGAAGAGCTGTGGTCAATGCTCCAATAAAAGCAAAAACACCTATCGCATACTCTCCCCAAAATGCACCAACACCAAAGAGAATTGCAATAGTGGCACCAAGTGATGCCCCAGAGGAAACCCCTAAAGTATAGGGCTCTGCCATAGGATTTCTCACAATGGCTTGCATAACAACTCCACTAGTCCCAAGAATCATACCTACCGCTGCCGCAAGGATAATCCGAGGAAGCCGAATATAAATTACAATATCATAAAACATACCATCAAAATTATTTGATCCAGAACCACTTAAGGCATGAAGCATAATTTGATAGACCTTAAAGAGTGAAATATCTACAGATCCAATAGTAACTGCAAAAAGTATAGAGATACACAGAAGAGCTAGAAGCAGCATAGTAACAACTATAACACTTTGATTTTTAATGAGTTTCATCAAACATTCCTACTTAGCATACTCATTGGGGTATAGCCCTTTTAACATAGTTTGTACACCATCTATTGTTCTAATACCACTAGAATGAATTTCTCCCAACTGTATAAGGTATACACGCTCATTCTGTATTGCAGACATACTAGCTAATCCTGGATTCTTCAAAATTCGACTCAACGCATCACTTTCATTAACAGCTTCACCGTAATGTGAGTAGTATACGGAAAAAATCACATCAGGATTAAGAGCAACAAGATCCTCTGCTCCAATTACCCCACTCTTTTTGGCAACTAAGTCAGCCCCAAGCTGTATTGCCATATCACCTCCAACACTATCCTCTCCATAAACACGAAAGAGTCCATCACTCCCACTCTCAATTACAACAGTAGAAATAGGCTCATGTCCTTCTGCAAAAACTCTCCCCTTTGCCAACTCACTCTGAATATCTGAAATAATAGCTTCTGCAGTATCCTGCACATTAAATATAATACCTAAATTTCTTATATCCTGATACTCCTGCTCCAAACTCTTTGCTCCTATAACCGCTCCACTATTTGTCATCATATACGTGTTAATTCCACGATCATGCCAAAACTTCACATCACCCATATAAGTGTCTCCAAAGAAGGAGTACCAGCTTACAATTAGGTCTGGACCCAACCCCATAACGGTCTCTTTTGAAATTCCCCTATTATAGTAATGTAATCTTTCAAAATCTGATTGATACTGCGGTTTTACGGGATGGTCTAAATCTACTGCGGCAATAACTGTTTCAGAAACCCCCAAGGCTAAAAGTGTTTCAACACTGCTCTGATACACCGCCACAACCCGTTCAGGTCTCTTGGTAAATGTTATTTCGATGGGATTCCGACTCCGATTGTAATTCACTACAGTAACAGGGTAATACGTAGAGTCTAAGGATGAAACACTATCTTCAACTGAAATGCCTGATGGTAAGTCTTCATTATTACTACATCCAGCGAAAGTCCATATTACGTATATCATCAGTAATAAGATGGTAAATTTTACTTGCATCCTATATTGCCTCATTATTCACACTCCATTTGTTTTCTCAATTAATAACGTATAACACCATTTTACTCAAGACAACTAGAGCTACCGTAGTACAGGGGTATTTTTTAAGAAGAAAGTTGTCTGAGTATGACAGTAAAATCCACTTAACTCTAAGGGGCAACAGGAACATAAAGCTTGAAATGATGGGTAAACTGCTTACTCTTCTCGGCGTACAAATCCACAATATTTCGCT
>CAYWUD010000169.1:0-5479 GCA_964461355.1 uncultured Pseudomonadales bacterium
ATATCCATTATGGGCTGGTTCAATAGTATCTCCCTCAATCCCAATAACCTCCTTAATGAAAAACTCGCCCTTAGGATACCAAGGGGCAACACGCAACTGTGAAGCTAAGGTGTTGGGGAGTCTAAAAACAGCGTAGGAACCGTAGGAAATATCTTTTTGAGGTATTCGTAGGTACACCCCGGGAGGAACGCTTGCCGTTAGATTAATACGAAGTATGCTAAACCCATCAAGAAACATAATAATACCTATTATGCAGATGAAAGGTATTAGCTTAGAAAAATCTCTTATTTTTCTCATTATAGAGACTCCTGCATAGGAGGAACCATAAGTGGTGCAGTTACAATAACACGAAGAGCAGAACCCTCTTGTATGGTTATAGTTGGTTGTTGCTGCATGGTAAAGCTTGTGTATTGATCAACACCACTACTTACACTACTTCCAAAATCACTCACCACTTCCTTAGAATCATTGGCCCACTGAGAGGCTTGGTACTGAAGCTCATGCTTCCCTAAATCTAAGAGAGTTGATAACCCTAGGGCACCCAGCTTTTTCCAAATATGGGTATTTACCTTATCTCCCTCAACTCCTGAATACCCTTGAAGGTCAGCACCTGGCATTCCTCCTAGGTCAAGAGAAACTCCATCTCGTCGTGTCATAAAATTCCAAACAATCAGAATTCGTTTCTGTCCATAACTTATGTGCGAGTCATACCGACCCATAAGAGTAGTTCCCGCAGGAATGAGAAGATTATCCCCACTACTAGAGTTGTATACATGGGAGGTTACTCTTCCAAGAACAACCCCCGGTAAGTCTGTATTCATACCTGTTACCAGTGCAATAGGAATAACCGTACCAGGATAAATAGTTGATCTCTGTGGAAGCATAGAGGGGAAAATTATTGAACTATTTTCTTCAGGGTTTCCAAAAAAAGAGTCCTTCTGATGCTGCATATTTTGAGACGCATAGGATGTAGTTCCTCCTGAGTTCTTATCAACAAATAGAGATGGGTCATAGGGAAAGGTGTTATCACCAACGGATGGAGAGCTACTACTTGCAGATACATCTGAGGAGAGAGCACTTTTTGTGGTAGGGAAAAACAGAGGTGAGCTTGTGTAGGAAGTTGAAACAGGGGTTTCTTCTTCTATGTAATAAGGGGTAACATCGAACTCTTCTTCTAACATATTTTGGGGAGAATCTTCCTCAAGTGGGTTACTCAAATCCTGCCCCTGAAGGTCATTGGAGAAATGAACTATCGGCTCCCTTACCATTGTTCCTATGAGAGAATCAAAATCTCTCGAGCTAATAATCCCAAATGGATTTTCCTCAATACTCTGTGCTTGGGGAGATGCGAATGAATCTACTCCAAACTGCAATGCTACAATAATGATCACAAGAAGCAGAGCAAAAAGAGGATACACAACAACACCCCGTAAGAGAGGTCGCTTCTCAGGAATTGGTGCGACAACCCTAGGATCACTGGAAGATATATTACTCTTATGAATATCTACTGGATTATTATCTCTGATTTTTTGTGGTTTATTACGAAATAGACCAAATTGAAATAGCCCTCTCATGGGTTACTCCTTCTATAAAAAGAGACTCCCCTCTCTCCGTTTGCTCCGCCCCGTAACTCTCCTGCAGAGAGCACCTGATCTACCACATAGCAGTTTTCATACACCCTGTAATTTACAATCTCTCTATTGCCCTCTGAAGAGGATGCAAAGAGGATTGGAGCCTCCTGCTGTGTAAAGGGTATAGAAAAGAAAATGTAGGTTTTTGTATCATCCCTTGCTACCTGAATATCTTTCCAGAAAACACTCATTTGGGGATTCTTTTCTATCACATAATCCCATTGTAGAGAGCGTACATCTGTGGGTGTATAGTTTTTAGGAGTTGTTCTACGAAGGGAACTATTTTTTTTAGGATAGACCCAGCGAATTGACCGCATGGCACCCAATGAACTGCTCGTTAAGTCGAGATGGTAGATGCGTCGGTTGGTTGCAATAATATAATTTGTTTTTAATCCCACCATGAGTGGTTTTATATACAGAAGCACTCTTTCCTCTGCTCCCTCTCCAAGAACAGCCTCACCAACAACCCACCGTTCAGTATCACCCGCTGCGGGAGAAGAAACAAGTTTTTCTCCCCGCTCCAACATAATACTTGTAATATAGTTGGGTGTAGTAACTACTTGATACACAACACTCTCTTGAAATGTGTACACCAAGGTTGATTCATCAAAATAACTTTGAGGATTTATATGTTCAACCTCTTCAAATACAGGGACATACACTGTTTGTATCGTCTGCTCCTCTTTAAACTCAACCGTATCTTTATGAGTCGGTTCATCCGTTACACCTCCAGAGTTCTCTTCTAGTGTCTCAGGAGTTTCTGGAAAGGCAAGAAGAAGTTCTGTCTCAATAAACTTAGGTTGCTCCGTAGAAACACACCCAATACTCATAACACTTATAAAGGTTACTCCTAATATAATACGTATCTTCATATATCACGCTCCTACCGTGCTAAGGGGGTCCAAGAAAAATCAACCACATACAGCCCTAAGGGGTTCTTATCTAAAAGGTCTGCCCGCTCTTGCTCTATAATGGTGATGTGAAAAATACCTTTCCAAGAAACAACATCAAGAAGATTACCTCCAATACTCCGGGTAGTTTCCTCCCAAAGCACTTCCCAAGAGTCTTTTGATATGGGTAAGAAAGATGAAATTTTAATACTTACTCTCTCTTCCTTTGTTCGTAAGAATGGATTTGTTTTATCATCTCTCAAATACTCATCAAGAATAGTTGCGGCACTATCACCAATCATGTTATATGCGTATACCCAGTTATTTTTAATAACCTCTGGGTCTGAAGATATAGTGCGTAGTGCCTCTAAAAATGATCGTAATTGGAATCGAATCATAGGCTCAGTAATGGAACCATACCGTCCCTCTACAACACCTCTGCTTACCGCATTACCATTGGGATACACATCAACGTAGTATGGAACCACTCGCTTCTGGGAAAATCCGTATGCAAGGCCTCCCACTGCCACCCCCAAAACCATGAGAAGCGTAACAGCAAGGAATCTCCAATTTCTCGCACGCACTAAGGAGTCTCCCATACGACTATCCCACTCCTGTTTTGCTCGCTGGTACGGTGTACTTTCTGAAGCACCTGCCCACTCTTTATTTCCCTTATAGTTCATATACAATCTCCTTTATACGATTATCCTAACAATTTTTGATTATCCCCTGGTGGCAGTAAAAGCTGTTGCGGGGAACGCTCAGCCAAAGGGGTATCATAGGAACCCCATGATTGTGGAGTTACATCAATAATATCTCTAGGAGAGACTCCATCCTTGATTGAATTTGATGATAAAGAGTTGTCCATGGCAAAGCTTTCTGATGCTGAGGTTGTTCTGCCATTGGGGGAGCTTATTTTTGTTCCTTGAGTAGCTGCCTCACCAAAATTTGCGTGATTGCTACGAGGTGAGGCACCTGTAGAATTTCTCATATTAACGCTGCCACCTGCAACACCTGAGGATGTGCTTCTTTGGGATGCTCCTCTAGGTTTACGCTGCTTATAGGGATTATGAATAGCCCGACCAACGCCCCCGCCAAAACCTTCCAAAGTAGCACCAACAGCTCCTCCTGTGGATCTTACAATACTCCCTACCCCTTGACCTACACCTTTAGCTGTGGAGGCCACTGCACTCCCTCCTCCCTTAAGAACACCTCCACCGGTGCCACCCATTAATTTACTACCCATCATAACACTGCCAGCAACAGCACCAACCATAGATCCAACACCGGAAAAAGAGGGACTCCCCGTAAGGAGTGATGACATGAGAGATGGTCCCTTTACAATTAAAATTGCAAGGGTTAATGAAAACATAAGAAGTGATATAAGCAGGGAGGAGCTAATAGTTTTTCTGGTAATATCTACCGTTTGTGTTTCCAAAATTTTCTGCAACATGGGATAGGTAATAGCTAAAATAAATGCAAGTACCATAAGTTGTACACCAAAGTGCAGAACCCCACTTATAAGCTTTTCTCCAATAAAACGTCCTTGTTTTACCGCAATCCAAGGAATAAGTAGTCCACTAATTCCAACAAATAGGTAAAACTGTATCATCGTAAAAAATATAGTAATTGAAACAATACAAAACGATGCCAAAATAAGTAGATACAGTATCCCATATATGAGAATCTCTGGAATACTTGAGAGTGGCAGTCGATGAATAACTCTTTCAATAGGACTAAGCGCCTCAATGGCCATATTTAAAATTTCTCCGGGGTCATGGAGTAGCTCCCATGAGCTTTGACTTCCTCCCGCAATAAAACCACCCTGAACAAGGGAGTTTACAAATGAGGTAACAAGATATGGAAATTGATCCACCCCATACATAAGAGCTCCTATACAGAGTACTTTCTTAAGAATCTCATAGGTTTTGGCACTTCCTGTTGCAGCAAACTTAATGCCCATAAAGGTAATATCTAAGGTAATAAGGACTCCTAATAGAACCTTTGCATAGGGTAATGTTTTTACGTAGCCCCCAGATATAATTCCAACAAAATCTTGAAGGAGAGCGGTTATTCCCATGACTAATCTCCAGTAAAGCCTTCAAAACTAAAAGGCTTATTATCTACATAGGTTGGTGTGTTTCGCTCTCTAAACTCCCGAGGATCTACTGGTTCTACCCTACTATAAAAATACTCCTGTGGATTTGAAAAATCACTCACGGACATCTCCGTTATCATGGCTCTTTCACTTGTAGCAACTACCGAGGCAAGCTCTCCTAACTGGTGAGAGATAATTGCCAAAATCTGATTTGTCTGTTGTATAAGAATTTCTGTAGTAGGTTCTAGGTCACTATAGGAAAGAATATCTTTGAGAATATCTTGATAGTCGGTTACCTTACTCTGGGCAAGGAGTGCATTCTCTCGAGAAGTACGCAGCTCCTGTACCCACCGGTCAGCATACACAGACTGATCTTCCTGAGACATATCACTCCACTGATTCTGTGTAGGAAACAGCTCTTCATACTCCTGAAACACCTGATTCTGATCATAACTTATCTCTGTAACAAGACGCTCAACCTCATCTTCCGCATAGATAGCATTCAAAAACTGCTGTATGGAATCAAAGGAGAGTGATCCCATTCCTTGAACCACCGATTCAGTAATACTCTCCAATTTTTTAAGTTGTTCCATTTGCATAGCAAGGTCTTTTCTTGCTTGGTTAATCTGAATAATCTGATTCATAATAATTGAAAAATCTCCCCAAAAACCCCATAAGGGGTTTGCTCCCAAAACAACCATTACACATATCAACATACATTTTTTCATATACTCCTCCTTAGGTAGTGTATATATTTCCACTCTTTTTCTGAGCTTCTTTAATAAGATGAATAGCTCCATCAATACCAAGGGAACCAAGAAGCTTCATCAGTGGTTCCTCACTATAAGACTCTTTACTCT
>CAYWUD010000170.1:0-5449 GCA_964461355.1 uncultured Pseudomonadales bacterium
CCGGTGGCGCAGGCGGCTGTATCCAGAGCGAAATCAGCCTGCGTACCGAAAGCAACAACGACGTCTATCAGGAAGACGGTGACAACGACCGCAATGCCGATCGCGACACCCTGCGCGTACGCGCCTACTCCAGCCGTCGCAACCGTGCCGAGCGGATCGGCCTGCGCTTTACCGAAATACCGGTCACACAAGGCAGCCAGATCCAGAAAGCGGTACTCAACCTGCAACTGGCCGACACCAGTATCGCGGCCAATCTCAGCATCCGTGTCGAGCGCGCCGATTCGGCACCGCCGTTCCGTAATCGTGATGATGATGTCAAAAACCGCTATGAAAATGGCTACGGCACCGTAACCTGGCCGATCCCGGCCAACCTCGACCGCGGCACCCGTATCCAGTCACCGGATCTGAGCACCCTGCTGCAATCGGTCATCAACCGCGGCGGCTGGGAAGCGGATAATGCCCTGGTGCTGACCCTCTCCAGTGACGACAAGGACGTTCTTGAATTTTACGCCCGCGATGAATCCGCCGGACGCGCTCCGCAGCTGGTGATCAATACCCGCGGCACCGCCAGCGCCACCGGCAGCTATCGAGTACGTGAGCACCTGAGCAGTCTGGTCGACTCGATGATCCCCAGCAGCGGCACCCCGGTGGTCCCCACCCTATGGGAAGCGACCCGCTATCTGCGTGGAGACTACAGCGGCGACTGGGCCAGTCCGATCAAGTACGCCTGCCAGAGCAACCATATCGTGCTGCTGACCGACGGCGAGGCCAACTCGCCGACCGACAGCTCACGTACGGGCATCAACGGTCTGGACGGCATGGGCGAAATCAACAGGCTGCTGGGTAACCGCAGCTGCAGCGCCGATGCCTCAATCGAAGGCGAACAGTGTGGCCGCAGCCTCAGCGCCTGGCTCAGCCTGAATGATCTGCGCGCCAGCGTGCCGGATACCAACAACGTCACCCTGCACACCATCGGCTTTGCCATGGATGCCAACGCCAACGCCAAGACCTTCATGCAGGAGATGGCAGCGCTTAACCAGGGCTGTACCCGCGAGGAGATGCTGGCCTGGGAACAGAACCCCGACCGCAAGGTCAACAAGAGCTGTGGCTTCTACCTGTCCAACAATGCGTCCTCGCTGGTCAGCGCCTTTGCCGATATTTTCGGATCGCTGCACTCGATCGATTCGACCTTTGTCACCCCGGGCGCCACGGTGAACCAGTTCAACCGCTCCCAGCACAAGAACGAGATCTACTTCTCCCTGTTCAAGCCCGCCGCCACCCAGAGCTGGGCCGGCAACCTGAAACGCTATGAACTCGGGGGGGAAAGCAGCGACGGCATCAAGATTGTCGACCTGTTTGGTAACGCCGCCGTCGATCCTCTGACCGGTTTCTTCCGGGAAAAGAACCCCACCGCCCACAGTTTCTGGAGCAAAAAGCCCGACGGCAACCTGACCGACGAAGGCGGGGTTGCCGACCGTCTGCCGGCAACACCCGGCGAGCGGACCCTGTACACCGATATCGACGGCCAGCTGGTCAGCATCGACAGTCTGAGCAACGCCCAGCTCGAGCGGATCGGTAACCGCCCGGCCGAACTCGACGGCACCCTCAACGGCGACACGCGCGCCAAGCTGATCAACTGGGTGAAAGGCTACGGCATGGACGGCAACGCCAAGCCGCGCATCGGCGATCCGCTGCACTCGCGCCCGGCCGTACTCACCTATGGCTGTGACCGATGGCTGGACGAGGCATCCAAAAACGCCTGTCTGAGTGCCACCGGAGACGATCTCACCCTCCGGGAGTACACCAACAGCGCGCTGTTTTTCGGCACCAACGAAGGCTTTGTGCACGCCGTAAATACCCGGGCCCAGAGCGGCGCCGAGCATTTTGCCTTTATTCCCTATGAACTGCTGACCCGCGGCCATCTGGGCACCTGGCGCAGCAACGCCGAGATCACCGAGACCCGCGCCTATGGCATGGACGGCTCGCCGACCATCTGGCGCGCAGACGCGAACCGTAACGGCGTGCTCTACGGCGGTGCCAAAACCGCGTTCGACCTTGCCAACCAGACCACCCCGCAGGAGAACAGCCTCAATGCCGGCGAGTTCGCCTATGCCTATTTCGGCATGCGCCGTGGTGGGCGCAACTACTACGCCCTGAATATCAGCAACATCACGCAGCCGCGCCTGCTGTGGCAGATCGAGGGCGGCACCGGCGAATTCGAACGACTGGGACAGACCTGGGCGCGGCCGATCAAGACCCGGGTCAAGATCGGTGATCAGGAACGCGATGTACTGTTTATCTCCGGCGGCTACGACGCCGGGCAGGATCAGAGCGATGCCACCGGCAGCGATTACGCCACCTATCAGGGAGCCTACAAGCCGAACGACAGCATGGGTAACGCTCTGTATATGGTCGATGCGCATACCGGCGCACTGATCTGGTCGGCCAGCAGCAGCGGTGACAGCGGCCGCACCCACAACCTCATTCTGAGTCGGATGAACTACAGCATCCCCGGCAATATTCGTGCCCTGGATCTGTACGGTGACGGCCTTGCCGACCAGATCTTCTTCGCCGATGTCGGCGGCCAGGTGTGGCGGCTGTATATCAACAACGGCGCCAGCCTTGATCATCTGGTCTGGCCGGCCGACAGCAACGGCAACGGCATTGCCGAAAGCAGCGACGGTGTCATGGCCAGCCTCGGCGACGCGGATGCCGTGATCACGGCCGATGACGATGCCACCACCCGGGTGCGCAAACGGACCCATGCCCGGCGCTTCTACCATGAGCCCGATGTTGCCATCTATCGCGCCAACGGCACCCGCTATCTGGCGGTGATGCTCGGCTCGGGCTTCCACTCCGATCCGATGGCCAAGCGCAATGACGATCTGCAGGATCACTTCTACATGCTGGCCACACCGAAGCTGTACAACCCGGATCTGGGCAACGAAGCAGTACGTCAGGCCGGCACGATCCCGGTTCAGACCGTGCTGACCCATGGCGAAGGCAGCCGCCTGAAGGATATGACGCAGGACTTTTCCAGCATGCCGGTCACCGACCCGAGCCATGCCGGCGGCTGGTATATCCGCCTCGCGGCCAACGAGCGCGTCACCGCACCGTCAATTGCACAGGAGCACGTGATCTACTTCAACAGCTTCCAGCGCCATCTGAACTCAACCGATCCCTGTGATACGTCCGGCGGTCTGGGGCGTGCCTATCGGGTATCGATGTTCAACGGTGCGCCGGTCAATAACGCCGAAACCCCGACCCACGCCGACCGCTACGAGGACCTCAAATCGGCCGGGGTACCGCCCGAGACCATCATTCTGAAGCCGTCCGACAGCCAGGAAGTGATCTGTGTCGGCGCCGAATGTGAATCACGCCGGCGCGGCGATGCCTACGCCCGCAGTTACTGGCGCGAATTCGATGAACTGATCGACATTCCCGTCGCAACAGAAAACGAAACCGAAACCGAATCCACCGCAACTGAGGCGCAATAAATGCCCAAGAGACAGCAACAGGGCTTCAGCCTGATCGAACTGATGATCGTGGTCGCCATCATCGCCATACTGGCCGGGGTCGCCTACCCGAGCTACCAGCAGTATGTGCGCCGTACGGCGATCGCCGACGCCGAGCTGGCCCTGAACGGGCTGGCGCAGGCGATGGAACGTCATCGGGCCCAGACCGGCAGTTATGCCGGCGCCGCAGATGCCAATGGCGTACCGACCATCTATCGCGCCCAGTCACCGGCTGACGGGACGGCGCAATTCAATCTGCGTATTGTGGTCGCCAACACCAACGCGACCGCCTACGACATTCGCGCCATTGCGGTCGGTGGTCCGGTGGAGGCCAACGCCACCCTGACGCTCGACGCACTGGGTAATCTCGGCGGCAGTCTGGCCTCGGAGGTCAGTCACGGCAGCAGCACATCTTCGACCGGAACCGGAACAAGCACTGGAACAAGCACCGGAACCGGAACGACCACCACGCCTACCGAATAGGGCGTGCGCCCGACACACAAACGCCCGGATTATCCGGGCGTTTGTGTGTGCAGTTGATGATCATACAGGCTAGTTCTGGTCGGGCAGCTGGTCCGAGGGCAACACCCAGATCTCATCGGCAACCGGAGCGCCCTCCAGGTGATGGTAGGCGATCCGAACGCCCTGCCCCGGCTGCAGCAGGCTGAAGCTGTGGCTGCCCCCCTGCAGCTGGCGCACCGAAGTATCGATCGGCACGCTGAACTGCTGCCCCGATACCCTGAGCAGGCGCTGATTGAACTGCACTTCGGAAACATACCCCTCAATCACCACCACACCCTCGCGGGAGACACGCTGATCTTCCTGGGGTGGCGGCGGCGCCGCCTGCACGGCCAGGGTGGTGCCCAGCACGGCCAGTACGCTGATCCATCGGTTCATAGAACGGTCTCCCTAGATCTCTCGCCAGGAGAGGCGGCCGGAGCCCAGCCCCCCATCCGTATTGGTGTCACGATGCTCCAGATTGCCCGACTGATCCGGGATATACAGCCGGCTGCCGAGGAAGGAGCCGTCATTCGGCGTACCGCCCATCTCCCAGCCGACATACACGGATCCGGAGCTGTTGTTGTCGCTACTGTCGAAGCTGCCATCGTTGTTGAAGTCGAAGATGGTCTTGCTGTCGGCACCGCCGTTATAGGGGTTGAACGCCAGCGCAAAACCGCCCTGCGACGGATCACAGCCGCCATCATTGGGGTAAACGGTGTTCACGAACACATAGTTGCCCCGCATCAGCATCCGCCGTACCGCACGCTCACCCGGATACTCTGCCGGCGGGTTGGCCGTGGCCGCGTTGGCCGCCGGAACCGCCAGATTGATCTTCCAGCCGGCAACCTCCTGATTGTTCTTCGTCGACCAGGCGATCGGAAGGTTGGTTAAGGTACGCACCTTGCCGTAGTTCGGATCATTCACGTTGGTCAGCGTCTGCTCGACCAGCATCCCCGGACTGACCTGCCAGTTGTTGGCAAAGGTATCCCAGACCCCGTAGATCGACTGCATGTCCTGATTGGAGGCATCGGAGCTGGTCATCCAGCTGCCGGTACCGACCAGCACCAGCACGTCGCTGAGCACGTTGGTACGGCTGGCCCGGGTGGCGTTCGGGTGCGCCACCACCATCGGCTGGGTGGTGATCGGCTGATCGGCGGCTGCGGTAAAGAGCACCGCGCCGCTGCCCCAGTTGCCGCTACTGCTGCTGGTCAGGTCGAAGCGATAAAGATTGCCGTTCAGATCGCCGGCATACACATAGTCGGCGGTACCGTTTTCATCGATATCGATCGCCCGCGGAATACCGAGGCCGTTTTTCAGACTGCCGGCACTGCCGGCGCTCAGCTTGAGGTAGTCGGTCCCCTCGGTCCCGGTACCGTCCAGACCGCCATCGAGAAACAGTACAAAGAGCTTCGCGTTACCGGCATCGCTGTTGT
>CAYWUD010000171.1:0-5435 GCA_964461355.1 uncultured Pseudomonadales bacterium
CCGAGGCGACCAGTCTGGATCAGCTTCTTTCCAGTACCCGGGGCCGCCCGGAGTAATCTTCAGCGTCCCTGCCCGTACTCCGGGCAGGGCCCGACTGTACAGGTGAGTTTATGGCCAAGCGGCTACAGAATGATTTTCAGTTTGTCGAACTGCCCCGGGAAGAACCGAAGAAGAAACCGGTCGCCCGGCGCAAGAGCGAATTCGCCGAGATCTACGAACCGGTGACCGCCCGTCAGGTACAGCAACAGGCCCATCGCTGTCTGGATTGTGGCAATCCCTACTGCGAGTGGAAGTGCCCGGTCCATAACTACATCCCTAACTGGCTCAAGCTCGCCACCGAGGGCAACATCCTGAAGGCGGTAGAGCTGTCGCACCAGACCAACTCCCTGCCGGAGGTCTGTGGCCGGGTCTGCCCTCAGGATCGTCTCTGTGAAGGCGCCTGCACCCTGAATGACGGCTTTGGTGCGGTGACCATCGGCGCCACCGAAAAATACATTACCGACACCGCTTTTGCGCTGGGCTGGAAGCCGGACATGTCCCATGTTGCCTGGAGCGACAAGCAGGTGGCCGTGATCGGGGCCGGTCCGGCGGGCCTGGCCTGCGCCGATGTGCTGGTGCGCCATGGCGTGCGGCCGGTGGTGTTCGATCGCTATCCGGAGATCGGTGGCCTGCTGACCTTCGGCATTCCCGAGTTCAAGCTGGAAAAAAGCGTGATGAGCCGGCGCCGCGAAATTTTCAACGGTATGGGCGTGCGCTTTCGCCTCAATACCGAGGTCGGCAAGGATGTGGCAATCGAGCAGCTGCTCGAGGAATTCGATGCGGTCTTCATGGGCATGGGCACCTACAACTACATGCGGGGCGGTTTCCCCGGAGAGGAACTGCCGGGTGTTACCGAGGCGTTGCCCTACCTGATTTCCAACGTGAACCACTGTCTGGGGCTGACCCTGAGCCCGACCGACTTTATCGACCTGGCCGGCCAGCGCGTGGTGGTGCTGGGCGGGGGCGATACCGCGATGGACTGTAACCGCACCGCGATCCGTCAGGGCGCGGCATCGGTCACCTGTGCCTATCGGCGTGACGAGGAGAACATGCCGGGCTCGCGGCGCGAGGTGGCCAATGCCCGCGAGGAAGGTGTGGCTTTTCTGTTCAACCGCCAGCCGGTCGAGATTGTCGGCAACGGACGGGTTGAAGGGGTCAGGCTGGTGACGACGCGGCTGGGTGAGCCGGACGAGCGTGGCCGTCGGCGACCGCAGACGGTACCGGGCTCGGAAGAGATTATTCCTGCCGATGCGGTACTGGTGGCCTTCGGCTTTCAGCCCAGTCCGGCGGACTGGTTTGCGCGCCAGGGCATCGAGACCGACAAGCGGGGCCGGGTGCTGGCGCCGGAGAACGGGCGTTTTGCCTTCCAGACCCATAATCCGAAAATCTTTGCCGGTGGCGATATGGTGCGCGGCTCGGATCTGGTGGTGACCGCGATCTGGGAGGGGCGTCAGGCGGCGCTGGGGATGCTCGATTATCTCGATCTGTAGGTACACGCGGGGAGCCTTCGGGCTCCTTTTTTGACGCCGGTCAATGCTGATGGCGCCGATCCGGCAACTGCGGTATAACCGTGCGTTATGCGGGGACAAGACTCGCGACACGATTTCATAACGATTCTGGGGGAGTTGGGGGCTTATGAGCGAGCTTAAGAACGACCGTTTTCTGCGCGCGTTGCTGCGTCAGCCGGTAGACCGCACACCGGTATGGATGATGCGTCAGGCCGGACGCTATCTGCCCGAATACCGGGCGCTGCGCGCCGAGGCCGGTGATTTCATGAGCCTGTGTCAGAACCCCGAACTCGCCTGCGAAGTCACCCTGCAGCCGCTGCGTCGTTACCCGCTGGATGCTGCGATCCTGTTTTCCGATATTCTCACCATTCCCGATGCCATGGGCCTCGGGCTGCACTTTGCCGCCGGTGAGGGGCCGCAGTTCGAGCGTCCGTTACGCAGCGCGGCGGATATCGAAGCCCTGCCCGTGCCGGACCCCGAACAGGAGCTCGGTTATGTGATGGATGCCGTGCGCACCATCCGCCGCGAACTCAAGGGTGAAGTGCCACTGATCGGCTTTTCCGGCAGTCCCTGGACGCTGGCAACCTATATGGTCGAAGGCGGTTCGACCAAGGAGTTCCGCCGGATCAAGGGGATGCTGTTTGATCAGCCGGCGCTGCTGCATCAGCTGCTCGGCAAGCTGGCCGATGCGGTCATCCTCTACCTCAATGCCCAGATTCGGGCCGGGGCGCAGGCGGTGCAGATCTTCGATACCTGGGGCGGTGTACTCAGCGGCCGTGACTACCGTGAATTCTCGCTGCAGTACATGCAGCGGATCGTCGCCGGTCTGACCCGTGAACACGACGGACGTCGGGTGCCGGTCATCCTCTTTACCAAGAACGGTGGCAGTTGGCTGGAGGCGATGGCGGAAACCGGCGCCGACTGTCTGGGGCTCGACTGGACCTGCGATATCGATCAGGCCCGTGCCCGGGTCGGTGATCGTGTGGCGCTGCAGGGCAATATGGACCCGGCGGTACTGTACGCGTCACCGGAGCGCATCCGCGCCGAAGTGGCCGATATCCTGGCGCGGTTTGGTCAGGGCTCGGGGCATGTGTTCAACCTCGGCCACGGCATCCAGCAGCATGTCGACCCGGCCCATGCCGGGGCGTTTATCGAGGCGGTACATGCGCTGTCGCCGGCTTATCACTGAGCGACGTTCAGCGGTGGCAATTGCAAGTGTAAAGATTCTGTAAGGCGACAGGTGTTGTTGTTCCCGTATTTGAGCTAAGCTGCGCGGCGGGGTGGGGCTCATCGGCGCATCGTGATGGATCATGCGCAATAAGGAGAACAATGATGCTCAAACAAAGGATCGCCCACGCCCTTGCGGTATTTGGTTTGCTGTCGGCCTCGCTGGGGCTGCAGGCTGCACCGATTTCGGTGGCCGCGGCACTCGAACAACCGCTTGGAACAGAGGTTGAGACGGAGGGGCTGCTGGTGGCCCAGCACGGGCTGAGTTATTTCAGTTTCAGCGACGGCAGCAGTGAAATAGAAGTGCATATTACCGATGCGGCCTGGGATCAGGTGGATCTGATCGGGCCTGAAGATCATCTGCAGGTACGGGGGCTGCTGCAGTCTGATCGCGAGCATCCGTTTTTTCTCGAGATTACCGCTATGCAGGTGCAGCACTGAGCGGCGCCAGATAAAAAAATCCCCGACCGTTTGCGGTCGGGGATTTTTTTATGCCTGAGTGCCGGGCTTACTGCGCGGCGGCGTCCAGTGCCTGCTTGAGGTCGGCGAGAATATCGTCGATGTGTTCGATACCGACGGACAGGCGCACCATATCGCGGCTGACGCCGGCAGCCTTGAGTTCAGCGTCGTTGAGCTGGCGGTGGGTGGTCGAGGCCGGATGGCAGGCCAGACTCTTGGCATCACCGATGTTCACCAGGCGGGTGACCAGCTGCAGCGCATCGATAAAGCGGGTGCCGGCTTCCACGCCGCCCTTGATACCGAAACTCATGATGCTCGAGGCGCGGCCGCCCATGTACTGTTTGGCCAGTGCATGCCCGGCATTGTCCGCGAGACCGGCGTAGTTGACCCAGGCCACCTGCGGGTGAGCGCTGAGGTATTCGGCCACTTTCTGGGCATTGTCGCAATGGCGCTCCATGCGCAGCGCCAGGGTTTCGATGCCCTGCAGGATCATGAAGGCGTTCATCGGCGAGATGGCCGCGCCGGTGTTGCGCAGCGGTACCACGCGAGCGCGGGCGATATAGGCCGCCTTGCCCATCGCTTCGACATAATTGACGCCGTGGTAGCTCGGATCGGGCTCGTTCAGCATCGGGAAGCGGTCCTTGTGCTCGGCCCAGGGGAAGTTGCCTGAATCGACAATGGCACCGCCGATGGTGGTGCCGTGGCCACCCATGTATTTGGTCAGGGAGTAGACCACGATATCGGCACCCAGCTCGATCGGACGCAGCAGCGCGGGGGTGGCTACGGTGTTGTCGACGATCAGCGGTACGCCCTTGGCGTGCACGGCGTCGGCCAGCGCGCGCATGTCGACAATGTTGCCCAGCGGGTTGCCGATCGATTCGCAGAACACCGCGCGGGTGTTGTCATCGATCAGTGCGACCAGCGCATCGATATCGTCGTGCGGCGCAAAGCGCACTTCGATCCCCTGTTTCGGCAGGGTGTGGGCAAACAGGTTGTAGGTGCCGCCGTAGAGCTTGTTGATCGAGACGATGTTGTCACCGACCGAGGCCAGGGTCTGGATGGCGTAGGTGATCGCGGCCATGCCTGATGCCAGTGCCAGACCACCGATACCGCCGTCCAGCGCCGCGACACGCTGCTCGAGCACGGCGGTGGTCGGGTTCATGATGCGGGTGTAGATGTTGCCCTCGACCTTCAGGTCGAACAGGTCGGCACCATGCTGGGTGTTGTCAAAGGCGTAGGAGGTGGTCTGGTAGATCGGCACCGCGACCGCCTTGGTGGTCGGATCGGGCTGATAGCCGGCGTGAATGGCAAGGGTTTCCAGTTTCAGTGACTGACTCAAGGGGAACTCCTGAAAGGATGCACCGCAGTGCTTCTTGTGCAAATCTTGTTGTGTGTCCGCCAGAGCTTAACGGCAGTGCTGGGTGGACACCATGGCGTATGGCAAAAGAAATACAGGCTGATCTGAGTCCGTACTCATGAGTGCGGTGAGGGAGGAGAAAAAATGCATAAGAGATGGGGTTCGATGTTGCTGGCCGGGACCATGGGCGTTCTGTTGTCGGCTACTGCGGTTGCAGCGCATCATGAGGACAAGCAGGGCAAGAAGGCCGAGCGGGCGCAGTTCCAGGAGGAGCACCAGCTCCTGAAAGAGGAACAGCACGAACTGCACCAGCAGCATCGGGAGATGAAAGGCGATCAGAGTGAACTGCACGAGCAGCACCGCCAGCTGATGGAGGAGCAGAAGGCGCATCATCAGGAGTACCGCAAGGAAAAGCCGGACAGTGATGATGACGAGCTGATCAAGGCCTTCGACGATGACGGCAAGCGCGACAAGAGCAAGAGCAAGGGCAAAGGCAAGAAGAGCGACGATTGACGCACACGCGGAGTTGTCGAACAGGCCCCGCAGCTGCGGGGCTTTTTTCTGGATGCCTCAGGAGGAGCAGCTGATCGGCAGGTGCTTGCCCGCCTCCGGCGGCAGCGCGGCGTAGCGCTCGTAGTCCGGCTGTTCGTCGAAGGGGCGGCGCAGCAGTTCGAGCAGGCGGTTGACCTCGGAAAAATCGCCCGCCTCGGCCTGCTCGATGGCACCCTGGGCGAGGTAGTTGCGCAGGATGTACTTGGGGTTCACCTGGCGCATGCGGTGGCAGCGCTCGAATGCGGTCAGAGGCTCCAGAGCCAGCCGCGCGCGGTAATGGTGGGCAAACAGGT
>CAYWUD010000172.1:0-5427 GCA_964461355.1 uncultured Pseudomonadales bacterium
GTACCACCTGGTCGCAGGGATCAAGCACCTGCTGCTTGACTGGGATGTGGCCGACAGCAAGGAGGGCGGCCTGTTGGCCTCCAGACTGACGCTGGGGGTTGCCGGAGTATTGATCGTAATCGCGGGGATCTGGGTATGGTAACCAATATCACTAACTACGCCCGTAGCGGTATGGCGGACTGGTTTGTGCAGCGGCTATCGGCGGTTGTGCTGGCCGCCTATGCGCTGTTTCTGATCGGTTTTCTGCTGTTTCAGGGGGACGTGCATTACGCACAGTGGCAGGCACTCTTTGCCTGCACCGGGATGCGCGTGTTTACGCTGGCGGCACTGCTGGCACTGCTGACCCATGCCTGGATCGGCATGTGGACCATCTCGACCGATTACCTCAATGAGCGTGCGCTGGGCAAGGCGGCATTCTGGGTACGGATGGTCTTTCAGCTGGCCTGTGGAGCGGCAATCTTCGCGTATGTGGTTTGGGGCGTGCAAACGCTGTGGGGGCTTTGACGTATGGCGGGTTTACGGAGTTTGGATTTTGACGCAATTGTCGTCGGGGGCGGCGGTGCGGGCCTGCGGGCCGCATTGCAGCTGGCTCAGTCCGGTGTGCGCACCGCCTGTATTTCGAAGGTGTTTCCGACCCGTTCGCATACGGTTTCAGCGCAGGGCGGGATAACCTGTGCGATTGCCAGTGCCGATCCTGAAGATGACTGGCGCTGGCATATGTACGACACGGTGAAGGGGTCGGACTATATCGGTGATCAGGATGCGATCGAATACATGTGTTCGGTCGGTCCTCAGGCGGTGTTCGAGCTCGAACATATGGGGTTGCCCTTTTCCCGTACCGAAGAGGGGCGGATCTATCAGCGTCCTTTTGGCGGTCAGTCAAAGGCGTTTGGTCAGGGTGGGCAGGCCGCGCGCACCTGTGCGGCGGCCGACCGTACCGGTCATGCTCTGCTGCACACCCTGTATCAGGCCAATCTTAAAAACGGTACCCAGTTTCTCAACGAGTGGTATGCGGTCGATCTGGTGAAAAACCAGCAGGGCTCGGTTGTGGGCGTGGTCGCGCTCTGTATCGAAACCGGCGAGCTGGTCTACGCCCGGGCGCGCGCCACCGTCCTGGCGACCGGCGGTGCCGGTCGTATCTTCCAGTCCACGACCAATGCCCTGATCAATACCGGCGATGGTGTGGGCATGGCCCTGCGGGCCGGCTGTCCGGCGCAGGACATGGAAATGTGGCAGTTCCACCCGACCGGGATCGCCGGTGCCGGTACTCTGGTGACCGAAGGTTGCCGCGGCGAAGGGGGGTATCTGATCAACGCCGAGGGCGAGCGCTTTATGGAGCGTTATGCCCCCAACGCCAAGGATCTGGCTGGGCGCGATGTGGTCGCCCGCTCGATGGTGATCGAGATTCTCGAGGGACGCGGCTGCGGCCCGAACAAGGATCATGTGCTGCTCAAGCTCGATCATCTGGGGGAAGAGACGCTGAATCTGCGTTTGCCCGGAATTTGCGAACTCTCGCGCACCTTTGCCCATGTCGATCCGGTCGAAGCGCCGATTCCGGTGGTACCGACCTGTCACTACATGATGGGCGGGCTGCCGACCAATATCGGCGGTCAGGTGCTGACTCAGGATGCCAATGGTCAGGATCAGGTGGTGCCGGGGCTGTATGCCTGTGGCGAAGTGGCCTGCGTCTCGGTGCATGGGGCCAACCGTCTGGGGGGGAACTCGCTGCTCGATCTGGTGGTGTTTGGTCGCGCTGCCGGTCTGGAAATCGCCCGGTCCCTGAAGGATGGTCTGGTCAGTGATGCGGCGACCGAGTCCGATCAGGAACAGGCGCTGTCACGCCTGACGCGGCTTCAGGCCAGTCAGAGCGGTGAGCGGGTCGCCGATGTACGGCGTGATCTGCAGAACACCATGCAGCTGCACTTTGGTGTCTTCCGTGACGGGGCCAATATGCAGAAAGGGCTGAAGCTGCTCGATGCGGTGGGGGAGCGGATCAAGAATCTGCATCTCGAGGACAAGAGTCGGGCCTTCAATACCGCTCAGGTCGAGGCTCTTGAGCTTGAGAACCTGTATGAGGTGGCCTATGCCACGGCACTTGCGGCCGAAGAGCGCAAGGAAAGTCGCGGTGCCCATGCGCGCAATGATTTTACCGAACGGGACGACGAGCACTGGCTCAAACACTCCTTGTATCTGCCGAACGAACGGCGCGTAACCCAGCGGGATGTGAACTTCGCACCCCGAACCATGGACGCGTTTCCGCCAAAAGTACGGACCTACTAAGGGGGCTTTGCGATGTTAGTCAGTGTTTATCGGTACAACCCGGAAGTCGATCAGCGCCCTTATATGCAGGACTACCCGCTGGATCTGCCCGAGGGGCAGGATCTGATGGTGCTCGATGTGCTGCATCTGCTCAAAGAGCAGGATCCGAGCCTCGCGTTTCGCCGCTCCTGCCGTGAAGGGGTCTGCGGCTCCGATGGTATGAGTATCAACGGCACCAACGGTCTGGCCTGCATTACGCCGGTGTCTGCGGTGGTCAAGAAAGACCGACTGGTACTGCGTCCGTTGCCGGGGCTGCCGGTCATCCGCGATCTGGTTGTCGATATGGCGCAGTTCTACGCCCAGTATGAAAAGATCAAGCCGTATCTGATCAACGATACGCCGGCGCCTGCCATCGAGCGCCTGCAGTCACCCGAGGATCGGGCCCGACTCGACGGCCTGTACGAATGTATCCTCTGCGCCTGCTGCTCGACCTCCTGTCCTTCGTTCTGGTGGAACCCGGACAAGTTCATCGGTCCTGCCGGGCTGCTGCAGGCGTATCGCTTTCTTGCCGACAGTCGCGACAGCGCAACCGCCGAGCGTCTGGCCGGACTTGACGATCCGTTCAGTGTGTTCCGCTGCCGCGGCATCATGAACTGCGTCAACGTCTGTCCCAAGGGATTGAATCCGACCCGAGCCATCGGGCATATTCGTCAGATGTTGTTGAAAAGTGCAACCTAGGGCATGAATGGGGTGCAGGCAGGGTGGGGGCCCGGTCTGCATTCTTCGTCATCACAGGCGAACCGAATTTTACAAGGGGGAGCTGATGGCCGTGGCAGCATGGTCGATGCAGCCTCCTCCATGGGGGGAAGAAGGATGCATGACCAGAGCATGCAGAGCTATTGGGATAGCTCGCATATTGCCGGGGGCAACGCGGCCTATGTAGAAGCGCTGTACGAGCAGTTTCTGCATAATCCCGAAGCGGTTTCCGAGGAATGGCAGCGCTACTTTGCCGCGCTACCCACGGTTGACGGTGTGGCGCAGAAGGAAATTTCCCATGCCGCCATTCGTGAGTACTTCGAAATTCTGGCCAGGCGCGGGCCTCAGGGACACACCCGGGTCAGTGGTGCAGTCAGCTCCGAGCATGAGCGCAAGCAGGTTCAGGTTCTGGCGCTGATCGAAGCGTTTCGCCAGCGCGGCCACCAGCACGCCGATATCGACCCGATCCGACTGCGTACCCGGGCCGAAGTGCCCGACCTGACACTCGGGTTTCATGAGCTGTCCGATGCCGATCTCGATACCGAATTTCAGGCCGGTTCGCTCTTTATCGGTCAGGAAAAGGTGCGTCTTCGCGATATTGTCGACGTCCTCGATTCTACCTACTGCGGCACCATCGGTGCCGAGTTCATGCATATCGTCGATTCCGAGCAGCGGCGCTGGTTCCAGAGCCGGCTGGAGTCGGTACGCGCGCAGCCGCTGCTGAGCCCTGAGGCGCGACTGCATATTCTTGAGCGACTCACCGCGGCAGAGGGGCTGGAAAAGTATCTCGGCTCCCGTTACCCGGGCACCAAGCGTTTTGGCCTGGAAGGGGGAGAGGCCCTGATTCCGCTGGTCGACGAACTGATCCAGCGTGCCGGGCGCTACGGCGCCAAGGAACTGGTGATCGGCATGGCGCACCGTGGCCGCCTGAATCTGCTGGTCAATATTCTGGGCAAGAATCCGCGGGAGCTGTTCGAAGAGTTCGAGGGCAAGGCGGCGCATACGTTCGGCTCCGGAGACGTGAAGTACCACCAGGGTTTTTCATCCAATGTGATGACCCCGGGGGGCGAGCTGCATCTGGCGATGGCGTTCAACCCTTCGCACCTGGAAATTGTCACGCCGGTGGTTGAAGGTTCGGTGCGTGCACGTCAGGACCGCCGAGGTGATCGCAGCGGTGATCTGGTGATTCCTCTGGCGATTCACGGCGATGCCGCCTTTGCCGGGCAGGGCGTCGTGATGGAAACCCTGCAGATGTCCCAGACCCGCGCTTACCGCACCGGGGGCACCATCCATGTGATCGTCAACAACCAGGTCGGTTTTACCACCAGTCGCCCCGACGATGCCCGTTCCACCGAATACTGCACCGATGTGGCGAAAATAGTGGAAGCGCCGGTGCTCCACGTCAACGGTGATGACCCCGAAGCGGTGATCTGTGCCACCAAGCTGGCGATGGATTTTCGCATGGAGTTCAAGAAGGACGTGGTGATCGATCTGGTCTGTTACCGCCGCCGCGGCCATAACGAGGCCGATGAACCTTCCGGAACCCAGCCGGTGATGTATCAGAAGATCGGCAAGCACAAGACCGTCCGCACCCTGTATGCCCAGCGCCTGATCAACGAAGGCGTGCTCAGTGACAGTGCCGGTCAGCAGCAGGTCGAGGATTACCGCCAGGCGCTCGATAATGGCGATCATGTGGCCAAGTCGCTGGTGACCGAGCCGAATACCGCGCTTTTTGTGAACTGGGAGCCGTACCTCGGGCATGAGTGGAATGCCTATTTTGACACCGGCGTTGACCTCTCGCGCCTGCAGCGACTCGGGCACCAGATGACACTGGCCCCCGATGGCTTTACCAAGCAGCGGCAGGTGAAAAAGATCTATGAAGATCGCCGCAAGATGGCGGCCGGCGCCCTGGCCATCAACTGGGGGATGGCCGAAACGCTGGCCTATGCCACGCTGCTCGATGAGGGCTACCCGATCCGCCTGACCGGTCAGGATGTCGGACGGGGCACCTTCTCCCACCGCCATGCGGTGCTGCACGATCAGAAGGATGGCCACACCTATGTGCCGCTGGCCGATCTGGACGCCGAACAGCCGATGTTCGAAATCTATGATTCGCTGCTCTCTGAAGAGGCTGTGCTGGCCTTTGAATACGGCTACGCCACAACCACACCGCGAGCGCTGCTGATCTGGGAAGCGCAGTTCGGTGATTTTGCCAACGGCGCCCAGGTGGTGATCGATCAGTTTCTGGTCTCCGGTGAGCACAAGTGGGGGCGACTGTGCGGTCTGACCCTGCTGCTGCCCCACGGCTATGAAGGTCAGGGGCCCGAGCACTCGTCGGCCCGGCCCGAGCGTTTTCTGCAGCTCTGTGCCGAGCACAACATCCAGGTCTGCATGCCGACCACACCGGCGCAG
>CAYWUD010000173.1:0-4944 GCA_964461355.1 uncultured Pseudomonadales bacterium
CCAGGCGTCTGACCACAGCCACCTGCTCTTTTGAGGCCAGCGCACCGGTCTTTAATACCCGGACTGGCAGGTCGGACAGCACCGCTTCGGCCTGAGCGGCAAAGAGGGCCGGATCGGTGGGCAGCACCTGATACACGCCCCGGGTGTCCTGTACGGTCAGGCAGGCCAGGGCGCTGGCGCCCCAGGCGCCATTGGCGCGGATCGCTTCGAGGTCGGCCTGGATGCCGGCGCCGCCGATCGGGTCGTGGCCGGCCAGGGTGAGTACAACGGGCGGGTTGGTCGTGTTATGCATGGGGCGACTCACTGGGCAGCGGATGTGCGCGGGCCGGCGTCCGGGTGGAGATCGGTGAGTTGTGCCGCGGGTCAGTTGCAGATGGCATCAAGGGCCTCGCTGAGTCGACTGACACCGATCACTTCGATGCCGGCAGGGATTTTGCGCGGTACGTTGGCCTTGGGCACGATCGCCTTTTTAAAACCGTGCTTGGCCGCTTCGATGATGCGTTCCTGACCACTGGCCACCGGGCGGATCTCGCCGGCCAGACCGACTTCGCCGAACGCGACCAGCTCCTGACTCAGGGCGCGATCGCGAAGGCTCGAAACCACCGCCAGAATGCTGGCCAGATCGGCGCTGGTTTCGGTCACCTTGACGCCGCCGACCACGTTCAGAAAGACATCCTGATCCGAGGTGAAGATGCCGCCGTGGCGGTTCAGAATGGCCAGCTGCATCGCCAGACGGTTCTGCTCGAGCCCCAGCGTTACCCGGCGCGGATTGCCGAGCTGGGATTCAACCACCAGCGCCTGTACCTCCACCAGCAGGGGGCGTGAGCCCTCCCAGAGCACGGTGATCAGACTGCCCGGTGTCGGGGCTTCGGTGCGCGAAAGAAAGATCGCCGAGGGGTTTTTAACCTCTTTCAGGCCGGTTTCGGTCATCGCAAAGATGCCCAGTTCGTTGACCTGGCCAAAGCGGTTCTTGGTCGCGCGCAGCATGCGAAAACGGCTGTCATCGGTGGAACTGAGCATCAGCTGGGTGTCGATGATATGCGACAGGGTCATGGGCCCGGCCAGCGAATTGTCCTTGGTGACATGGCCGACGATCAGCAGCACGGTGCCGGTCTGCTTGGCAAAGCGGGTCAGAAAGGCGGCTGATTCGCGTACCTGAGCGACACCGCCGGGTGCTGAATCCACGCCTTCCATATAGGTGACCTGGATCGAGTCGATGACGATGATGCCCGGTTTTTCCTGTCCGGCGACAGCAACGATCTTTTCGGCCGAGGTTTCCGCCAGCATCTGCAGCTGATCGGTGTTGAGCTTGAGGCGTTTGGCTCGGGCGGCGATCTGCTGCAGCGATTCCTCCCCCGAAACGTAGAGCGCCTTCATCTGCTGCGATACCTGAGCCAGTGTCTGCAGCAGAATGGTGCTTTTGCCCGCGCCCGGATGGCCGCCGATCAGTACTGCCGAGCCCGGTACGAAACCGCCGCCCAGAACCCGGTCGAGTTCGCTGGAACCACTGGTGATGCGCGGGGTTTCGCGAATGTCGACATCCGCCAGGCGCTGTACGCCGGAGAGTGAACCGGCAAAGCCGGTGAGGCTGGCGCTGGCGGGATTTTGCAGATGCGGCCGGCTGCTGCCGAGGCTGATCTCCTTGAGGCTGTTCCAGGCCTTGCACTCACCGCACTGGCCGGCCCATTTGGGGGCGTCAGCGCCACATTCGGTACAGACAAAGGCGGTCTTGTTCCTGCTTTTTGCCATCGGACTCCCCTGGCCGGCGGTAAGAAAAACGCCGGCCATTCAAGCAGGAAAGCGCCAGCGGCTCAACCGCGGCGGCAGGCTCAGACCTCTGTTTCGATCAGGGCTTCGAGCTCACGCTGCAGCAGGGCGTCGCTGCCCAGATTGAGGGCGCAGAGCTGTTTGAGGTGGGTGATGCTGTCAAGATCGATATGGTTGACGCGAAAGCCCGAGTAATCGCCTTTCTGATGGGCAAAGGTCAGATCGAGAATGATGGTCTGATCGTTGTCCAGATGGATATGGGCGCAGAGCCGTTCGTTCGGTTTCAGGCTCCAGGCGTGGGGATGATGCACCAGAATGCCCTTCAAACTGATGTCGACCAGCTGTACCGGCCAGCAGTGTTCGCCCTGAAAGAGTTCGGTGCGGGCATCAAAGTCAAAACGGCTAAAGCGTCGGCGCTCGTTGGCATCGGTCATGAGAGGCTCCTCTCTGGATTGGGCTGGACGGGTTCGATCGAGCAAGGGGCCGGATCATGTGTTGCTAACTATAGCCGGTGCGCTGTTATCTATCTCGGTCGAGTGATGGCCTTGGCTATGCTTGGAGAACAGCGGGCGCGCCGGACAGCCGGGGCGAACGGTTGTGGTGCTTGTGCAGGTTTATTGAAGGCCTGTTATCGGCCGGGTCGCAGGGAGGCGGCTGTCTGTGCAGCTGCGTGGGTGGTATGCAGGGACGATCAGATTCGTGGTCCGAGGACTCCGCCGGGCTGCCGGCTGTCGAGGCGCTTGAGGGCGGGTGTGCAGCGTTACCGAAAGCGCGGCTGATGGCGCGCGTGTGGCGGCGTTTTGCGCTCAGCGCCACCGTGCTGACGCTGGTCTGCGGCGCACTCTATCTCTATGCCTTTTCCCTGTTTGCGCTGATCGAGCAGACCAAACGGGATAATCAGGCGGCGGTGGCGATCGAAAGTGCAAGTGAGCATGCTGGCGCAGACCTGCAGGCGGTGCTCGCGGATCTGCGTTTTCTGGGTATGAGTGTTCCGGTACAGCGGTTTCTCCAGGGAGAGGAGGACGGTACGCGCGAAGAGGTCGAGCAGCTGTTTGTCGATCTGGCCGCCGCCCACGGTCTGTACGATCAGGTGCGCCTGCTTTCTCCTGAGGGGCAGGAGTTGGTGCGGATCAATTTCAATAACGGCTATCCGCGTGCCATGGCGCCGGTGCAGCTGCAGAACAAGTCGGCCCGTTATTACTTCAAGGATGCCGCGGCGATCGCCGGAGACGGTATCTATGCCTCGCGTCTTGATCTCAATATCGAACACGGCGTGATCGAACAGCCCTACAAGCCGATGATCCGTTTTGCCATGCCGCTGCGTTCGCGGCAGAACCGGTTGCTGGGTGTGCTGGTGCTCAATTATCTGGGGGATCGTTTTCTGTCCCATATTCGTGCGCATCTGGCGCCGCTGGCGGGCGAGAGCATGTTGCTCAACCGCGAGGGTTACTGGTTGATCAGCTCCGAGCGTGCCCGTGAATGGGGGTTTATGTTCGCGCACACCGAGAGCTTTGCAGAGCTTCATCCTGAGGTCTGGGCGCAGATCGAGGAGCGAGGCCACGGGGTGACGGTTCAGGGCGGTGAGCGTTTTGTCTTTGCCACCCTGCATCCGCTTGAGGTCGGTCAGGTCAGTCGGGGCGCACCCCATGCCCTGAAGGACTGGCATATCGTGACCGTGCGCGGCAACGAAGGCCTGAGCCTTGCCTATGTGCGCGACAATCTGGGGCACCTGTACCCGTTGCTGGTGTTCTATCCCTTGGCGCTGGTGCTGCTGTGGTTCTGGGTACGCGCTTCTACCGGACGCCAACTGGCCGAGGAGCAGCTGGTGGCGGTGAATGGCTCGCTGGAACAGCAGGTGCTCTGGCGCACCGAGGAGCTGCGTGCCACGCAGGATGCCACCATCATGACCCTGGCTTCGTTGACTGAGCAGCGTGATAACGAAACCGGGCAGCATATCCGGCGGACGCAGAACTATATCCGGGTGCTGGCACAGGAACTCGCCGAGCATCCGGATTTTCAGCAGGCACTGACGCCCGAGGCGATCAGCATGATCTGCAAGTCTGCGCCGCTGCATGATATCGGCAAGGTCGCCATCAGCGATGCGATTTTGCACAAGGCCGGGCGGCTGACACCCGCCGAACTCGAGGAGATGAAACGCCACACTCTGTATGGCAGCGATGCGCTGGACGAGGCGATTCGTTCGCTGACATCGGTGCCGGTCGCCGCCGAGAACGGCACCTTTCTGCACTATGCCCGCGATATTGCCCGTTATCACCATGAGCGCTGGGACGGGGCCGGCTACCCGGAAGGTCTGGCCGGAGATGCAATTCCGCTGGCCGCACGTCTGATGGCGATTGCCGATGTGTATGATGCGCTGGTATCGGTGCGGGTGTACAAGCCGGGGCTGACGCGCGCGGTGGTCGAGCAGATCATGCTGGAGCAGAGTGAAGGGCAGTTCGATCCCCGTCTGCTGGCGGCCTTTGCGCGCTGCGCCGAGCAGTTCTGGGCGATCAGAACCCGTTATGCCGATCAGGGGCATGCCGGAGCAATGGACAGTCCTGAATAGGCAGAAACAAAAGGGGCGCATGAAGCGCCCCTTTTGGGTTGATCGAATCAGGCATCGATCCGTTTGTATTTCATGCGGTGCGGGCCGGCAGCGTCTTCGCCCAGACGCGCCTTGCGGTCGGCTTCATACTCGGTGTAGTTGCCTTCGAAGAAGGTCACCTTGGAGTCGCCTTCGTAGGCCAGGATGTGGGTGGCTACACGGTCGAGGAACCAGCGATCGTGCGAGATCACCATGGCGCAGCCCGGGAAGGCCAGCAGCGCTTCTTCCAGTGCGCGCAGGGTTTCCACGTCCAGGTCGTTCGAGGGTTCGTCCAGCAGCAGGACGTTACCGCCGTCCTTCAGGGTCGAGGCCAGTTGCAGACGGCCACGCTCACCACCGGACAGCTCGCCGACGCGCTTCTGCTGGTCGGCACCCTTGAAGTTGAAACGGCCGATATAGGCGCGTGACGGTACTTCATAGTTGTTGATGCGCAGGATGTCCTGACCATCGGAGATCGCTTCCCAGACGGTTTTCTTGTCGTCCAGGGCGTCACGCATCTGCTCGACGAAGGAGATCTTGACGGTGTCGCCGAATTCGATGGAACCGCTGTCCGGCTGTTCCTGGCCCATGAC
>CAYWUD010000173.1:4954-5400 GCA_964461355.1 uncultured Pseudomonadales bacterium
TCTTGAACAGGGTGGATTTACCGGCACCGTTACCGCCGATGATGCCGACAATGGCGCCTTTCGGGATGCTGAAGCTCAGATCATCGATCAGTACGCGGTCGTTGAAGCCCTTGGTGACGTTGTTGAATTCGATGACCTTGTCACCCAGGCGCGGCCCCGGCGGAATGTAGATTTCGTTGGTTTCGTTGCGGCTCTGGAAGTCCTGGGACTGCATCTCTTCGAAGCGGGCCAGACGCGCCTTGCTCTTGGACTGGCGGCCCTTGGCGTTGGAACGGACCCACTCGAGTTCGTGCTCCATCGCCTTGCGGCGCGCGTCCTGCTGCTTCTGTTCCTGCTCGAGGCGTTTTTCCTTCTGGTCCAGCCAGGCGCTGTAGTTGCCCTCGTAGGGAATACCCATGCCGCGGTCGAGTTCCAGAATCCAGCCGGCGGCGTTGTCGAGGAAGTAA
>CAYWUD010000174.1:0-5391 GCA_964461355.1 uncultured Pseudomonadales bacterium
CGATCGGTTGCACATGTGTACTGTTTTTTCCTTCAAGATCCGAGCACGCTCCTGCTGTACGGCTTGGATATGGCGGCTGTCTCGTTATCTGAGCCGGGAGGCTACCTGTGAGTCTGTGGCGCCGTCAGGCGATCGAACGGATGCCGAGTCTTCGCGCGCTGATCGAAGATCCCGCCTCGGTCTGGAGTCCGATGAGTCTCTGGATCGAACTGCGCATGGCGCTTGAGCGCGCCTATGCTGCTGAAGCTTCGGGGACTGAGTGCATCGATGAGATCTGGAATTATCTCCATTTTGTGCTGGGACGTCGGCGCGCGGATACGGTACTCGAGGGCTGTTATTGCGGGTTTCTGGAGCACCTGCTGGCCGATGAGCGGATTGCGCTGGATCTGCCCCGGCGCATGGAGCGTGCGACGTTTTTATCCCTGCGTGCGCCCCTGTCCTACGCTTGTGGCGAAGCGCGTTTTACGCGGGTGCTGGCGATGTTTGATCAGGCGCGACACCCGACCATAACGAGGGATGGTTGATGAACGGCAAGATGATGGTCGTGATGATGTTAGGAGCACTGCTGGGAGCCGGTTGTGGTCCGTCCGAGCCCGATGAAGCCAAACTGTTCGAGGGGCAGCGGCAGGCGCTGGAGAAGGCGCGGGGCGTGGAACAGCAGTTGCAGGATCTTGAGGAGCAGCGGCGTCGTACCCTTGACCAGACCGCCGAATAGGAGCGCTTTTCACCATGCAAACGCCTGCACAGGAGCGTGCGCGGTTACCTTGGCAGTGCCGCATCGCTCTGGCGCAACTGACGGGAACAGACGGTGATATTGCCGCCAACCTGGCGCTGCATCGGCAAGCGCTGGACGCCGCTGCAGCCGAGGGAGCGGATCTTGTGGTTTTTCCCGAGCTGTCGCTGACCGGCTATGTGCTCGATCAGGCCGCGTTCTTGGCTCAGGCCGAGAACTCGGTCTGGATCGAGATGCTGCGCCAGGCCGCAAGGGACGCACACTGCGGATTGATCGCCGGTCTGCCATTGGCGAACGCCGAGGGCAGGCCTTCGATTGGAACTCTGATCTGTGATGCCGCGGGGCAGGTAAGGTTCTATCGCAAGCAGGTGCTGCACCCGGGCGAGGAGCACTATATTGCGGCGGGAGAATCTACGCCGTTGCTCTCGCTGCATGGTGCGCGCATCGCCCTGGCGATCTGTGCCGACAGCAGTGATCCGGCCCATGGTGCTGCAGCAGCGCGCGCCGGAGCCGATCTGTACCTGGCCAGCGTGCTGATCTCGCCAGCCGGGCTGGCGGTTGATCGGTCCGCGCTTGAACGACTGGCGCGCCAGCACCGCATGCCGGTGCTGATGGCCAATCACTGTGGTATGACCGGCGGCTGGCAGGGCGCTGGCAGCAGTGGCTTCTGGAACGCACAGGGCGAGCCTGAGGTCGCGCTGGCTGATCAGCCGGGACTTCTGGTGCTCGATCTTGAGCAGGGGCGGCTTTGTGGATACCGGCAGATACCGTTATAGGCCGGTGTCCGGCTGTTGCCTGTGGCTCGGTTGCTGGGGGCTTGCACTGATGCTGCTGGGCGCGGTGCCCGTGCAGGCCGGTGGCGTGTCGGTCGACCCGAGGCAGCCGCTTCGCAGTGGTCAGGTGTACCGCTGGGAGCAGCGCATGCAGCTGCTTCACCTCGGTGCTCGGAGGAAGGCCGACGCCATTCCCTGTCCCTGCTTGTGGGATGCTCGTCCAGCCCATGAGGTGTTGCAGTTTCGCGGGCGGCGCTGGAGCTGTGCAGAGCAGGATGCCAGCGGCCACTGTCAGGCCGTGCGTCTGCTGGGGGCGCCTGCGCCCTGAGCGTTACCAGTGCTCCTCATGGATCAGCTGCTCCAGTGGCAGACGACTGCGCCAGCCAACCTGTTCGAGCTCGGGGCGGTCGTGGAAGAAGTCGACCTTGCCAAGGCACAGGTAGGCGATCGGCGTGATCGCCTCGGGGATGCCGAGAATGTCACGTAGCGCGTCGTAGTCGATAATGCTGACCCAGCCAACGCCGAGATTTTCGGCGCGTGCGGCCAGCCAGAGGTTCTGCACGGCACAGACACAGCTGTACAGATCCATCTCGGGCTGCGCGGTACGGCCCAGCGCCACCGGGCCGACACGGTTACGGTCGCAGGTGATGCAGATACCGAGCGGGGCCTCTTCGATACCCTCGAGCTTGAGCTTTCGATACAGCGCCTGCTGCTCACCGCTGAACTGCTGTGCGCCGGCCTCGTTGGCGCGGTTGAAGGCCTCTTTCAGGCGGCGTTTCTGCGCTTTGCTGCGTACCAGAATAAAGTCCCAGGGCTGCATAAAGCCGACACTCGGCGCATGATGTGCGGCGTCGAGGATCCGGGTGATGACGCTGTCGTCGATCGGGTCGGGCAGAAACTGGCCGCGCACATCACGGCGACTGAACATGATCTGATACAAGGCTTCGCGTGCGCGGGCGGAAAATTCCATAACAGACTCCTGTCTGCGGTCGGGTTTTGGTGTCAAATACGCTGATATATCGGTGAAGATATTTCGCTTGACGCCTGCGGGGTGTTGTCCAGGAGGCGCTGAAGACGTGCGTATCATGGCCAATCATAATTTTTTTTTCGCAAGTACGTCGAAAGTGGTCTAAATAAAAGGGCGCTTTACCTCTTAAACGTATAAAATATAAGGCTTTTTGATGGGAGTGATAATTCAGCTTGGGGGGAGATGTTTTGTATAAAAAACAAACGCCGTGTTAGTGGTGTTGACCAAAGGTGCAAAAAATTTCAGTTCAGCCTCGCAAGTATTGATCCAGGTAAAGGTAAGTTTCTGCTTTCCATGGTTTGCTTGCCGGCATAGCTTGCGAAGCCGGTATGTCTGTTTTTAATACCGGTTTGATCAGGTTTCTGGCCGGGTGACTACCCGTCAATCGGCCTGCGGCCCCAAGAGATCCTGGGGCCGACGGAGTGATTCTGCAGCCTGGCTGCATAACCCGTTTCTGATGAACTACGAGATAACCTGCCTTGCCACCCCTAGGGGTTTTCGGCTGCCAACGTTGTGGCCGGGACAAGGCGCGCAGTTCCAAAACTCCTGCAGGAGTGCATGACGCTATGAGTAAAAAAACTCTTGATATGACGCAGCCGCCTGAGCTGTCTGATCAGAAGGGGACCGGTCCGGTACCCCAGCAACGTCCGAAGTACATCGACTTTTTGCCGCCCTGTAACAACGCCTGCCCAACCGGAAGCAATATCCAGGAGTGGCTGAGCCTGGCGCAGGAAGGCAAGATCGAAGCTGCCTGGCGTGCCCTGTGCAAGAACAACCCGATGCCGGCTATCCACGGCCGGGTGTGCTACCACCCCTGCGAGAACGCCTGTAACCGGGCGATGGTTGACGATTCCGTCAGCATCCACTCTGTGGAGCGCTACCTGGGTGACAAGGCGATCGAAGAGAAGTGGGACTTCAAGATCGAAGCCGAACCGAGCGGCAAGCGCATTCTGGTTGTAGGTGCGGGTCCGTCCGGTATGGCCGTGTCCTACCACCTGGCCATGATGGGCCACGAAGTCGAAGTGCGTGAAGCAGGCCCCTTCGCTGGCGGCATGATGCACTTTGGTATTCCGTCCTACCGTCTGCCGCGTGACATCCTCAAGGGTGAGGCCGACCGTATTGCACGCATGGGCGTCAAGTTCACCTTCAACCACAAGGTGACCGACGTTCTGAAAGAAAAAGAAGAAGGTAACTTCGACGCCGTATTCATGGCCATCGGTGCCCACATCGGCAAGCACATCGATATCCCGGCGCGCGATGCCGGCAAGATCCTTGATGCAGTTACGTTCCTGCGCGACGTTGACCGCGGTGATGCACCGAAAATCGGTCGTCGCGTAGCGATCTACGGTGGTGGTAACACCGCGATGGACGCGGCCCGTGTGGCCAAGCGTCTGGGTGGCGTTGACGAAGCGATGATCATCTACCGTCGTGACTACGCCAACATGCCGGCGCACCAGTTCGAAGCCGATGATGCCGCCGAGGAAGATGTAAAATTCCACTGGCTGCGCACCATCCAGTCCATCGAAGGTGGTGAGATCAAGGTCGAGGTGATGGAGATCGGCGAAGACGGCCGTCCGAAGCCGACCGGTGAGATCGAAACCATTGCTGCAGATTCCCTGATTCTGGCCCTGGGTCAGGACATCGAAACCGACCTGCTGCAGAAGATCCCGGGCGTAGAGTTCGACTGGGACGGTACTACTCAGGTCAACGACCAGATGATGACCGGTGCCCACGGTATCTTTGCCGGTGGTGACATGGTTCCGTCTGACCGTACTGTGACCATCGCTACCGGTCACGGCAAGAAAGCAGCGCGTCACATCGATGCATGGCTGCGCGGTGGTCGTTACGTCAAGGGCGAAAAACATCCTCTGATCGGTCATGAAAACCTGCACCTGTGGTACAAGACCGACGCAGACCAGAGCAAGCACCCGGTTCTGCCGCCGGAAGAGCGTGGCGGTTTCGTCGAGGTGGTCGGTGGTCTGACCGAAGAGCAGGCCGTATACGAAGCCAGCCGCTGCTACAGCTGTGGTAACTGCTTCGAGTGTGACGGCTGCTACGGCGCGTGTCCGGAAGGCGCGATCATCAAGCTGGGTAAGGGCAACCGTTACCGCTTTGACTACGATCTGTGCACCGGCTGCCAGGCCTGTTACAACCAGTGCCCCTGCCACGCCATCGATATGTTGCCTGGTTCCAGCGTTAGCAACTAACCGCCCGGGTCGAAAGAACCTTTTCGGAGGATGACAATGTCTGACAAGAAGATGACTACCCTGGACGGTAACGAAGCCGCTGCCTGGATAGCCTATAAAACCAGCGACGCGAGCGCGATCTACCCGATCACTCCGTCCACCACCATGGCTGAAGTGGCTGACCAGTGGTCTGCCCAGGGCCAGAAAAACATCTGGGGCGATGTGCCGAACATCGTCGAAATGCAATCAGAAGCCGGTGCCGTTGGTGCGGTTCACGGTGCCCTGCAGACCGGTGCGTTGACCACCACCTTTACTGCGTCTCAGGGTCTGATGCTGATGATCCCGAACATGTACAAGATTGCCGGTGAGTTGACTCCCTGCGTAATCCACGTGGCGGCACGTGCTCTGGCAACCCAGGGTCTGTCCATTTTCGGTGACCACCAGGACGTGATGGCTGTTCGTCAGACCGGTTTCGCCATGCTGGCGGCCAATGGCGTTCAGGAAGCGCACGACATGGCGATGGTGGCTCACGCAGCGACCCTCGAAGCGCGTATTCCGTTCCTGCACTTCTTTGACGGTTTCCGTACCTCACACGAAGTAAACAAGATCGAACTGATGAGCGACGATCAGATTCGCTCCATGATCGATGACGAACTGGTACGTGCGCACCGT
>CAYWUD010000175.1:0-5391 GCA_964461355.1 uncultured Pseudomonadales bacterium
CCTCCTGTCCGAGATAATGCCGGTACAGCGCATAGGGACTCTGATTGTCGATGCTGTAGACCCGCCCCCCTTCAGCCCGGGTGATGGTGAACTTCCTGCCGATCGGCGCCCATGCCAGGCTGTAACTGCTGCCGACCACCAGTTCCGCACCGATCAGCGCCGCGGCGGCAAAACCGGAGCAGGAGATCCCTACCTCGGTAAAGACTCGGGTAATTCGGCCGATGCCGTTATCACCGGCATGACCGCCGGCAATCGGCGTCTGCGGCAGGTGTTGCTGCAGCGCTCTGAGCAGCGGCGCGACATCGACGGTACGCTGCTGCTTCAGACCACAGCCAAACAGAATCAGCACCTTCGGGGTACAGTGAGCAAACGACTCGGCCAGACTGCGCCCGGCACCGGACAGATCACCGTTCTGCTCGATCAGCCGGCTGCGGGCACAGGTCCGGTCAAACCGACACAGGTTGACGACCACCGTCTGTTCCTCGACCCGAGCGCCCATCACCTCACCGGCCGTCGTGGTGCCGATGATCGCCGTACCGGGAAAACAGCACACCAGCTCGCGGCGTAACCGTTCGAGCGCATCCCGATCCTGGATTCCACAGAACACCTGCAGCAGCATGCGCTCGGCAGGCCAGTTGCCGCACTGATGTTTGAGCGTATGAAGGTCGGCAATACTGCGGTAGCGAACGGTAAAACTGCGAATCACGGGTTCATACTCGGGAAAGCTGCGGGGCAAGGCGCGTGAGGGAGTCGGCTGGGCAGACCGGCAGGAACAAACCGGCCAACGGCGAGTCTGCGGCTCAGCGTAGTCGAAAAAACGGTTTCTTCAGGATATTTACCGTCTTTTTACCGACCCGCGGCAACCGGTCAGACAGCCCGTATGACCTGAGTTTCAGCCCTACTGGCGACTTGTCAGCGTGCTTGCTCGCCGCAGCCGGACTGGTTAGGCTAGGCGGGCCTTAGGGCAACACAATTCTCAGGGCGGGGTGAAATTCCCCACCGGCGGTATTTCTGTAGGATGCCTTCAGGCGCTGCAGAAGAGCCCGCGAGCGCCTGCCACGGCAGGGTCAGCAGATCTGGTGCGATGCCAGAGCCGACGGTCAGAGTCCGGATGAAAGAGAAACAGTACACCCTCGCCAACGGCGGCCAACCGGCCTGCCGAGTCTGTCTGTATTCCACGCCCTGATTCTGGTTTGACCGTTACAGGAACAACTGCATGAATCAGTACGACCTTGATTACTTTGGTACCCCCGAACTCCGTGTACTCCGTGCCCTGGAAGCCCTGCAACAGGGCCGTGGCGTGGTGCTCGTCGACGATGCCGACCGCGAAAACGAAGGCGACCTGATCTTCGCCGCCCAGTCCCTGACGCCGACACAGATGGCGCTGATGATCCGGGCCTGCAGCGGCATCGTCTGCCTGTGCCTGACCGACGCGAAGATTCGCCAGCTGGAACTGCCACAGATGGTGCAGCACAACAGCAGCCAGAACGGTACCGCCTTTACCGTCACCATCGAGGCGGCACGCGGCGTAACCACCGGTGTCTCGGCCGCCGATCGCGTCACCACGATTCTTGCCGCCGTCGCCGATGGCGCTAGACCAGGCGATCTGGCCCGCCCCGGGCATGTCTTTCCGCTGCGCGCGCAACCCGGCGGGGTGCTGGCACGACGCGGCCATACCGAAGGGACCGTCGATCTGGTGCACCTGGCCGGTCTGAAACCGGCCGGCGTGCTCTGCGAGCTGACCAACTACGACGGCACCATGATGCGCCTGCCCCAGCTGATCCACTTCGCCCTGCGCGAGCAGCTGCCGCTGGTAACCATCGAGGATCTGGTTCAGTTTCGTCTGGCCCGCGAACAGCAGAGCGCCTGAGAGCCTGCCCGCTGCGCAGCGTACAACTGCGCGGCCCGGGCGCAACCTGGCAGCGATCCGCTCAGGTAGCGGGTCGCTGCCAGATGCTGCGTACAAACAGCCAGAACATCAGCACCATCGCCAGCAACACCAGCAGCGAGGAAACACTCAGGACGGGTTCGATCCGTTCGGGCGCAACGAAGCCGCCATACAGCAGAAACAGCCCTGCCGTCATCAGCAGCACACCCAGCTGGTGCGCACCGAACTGCAGCCAGACCAGCCAGCGCGACGGACGTTCGAGCCACAGCCGATGGCACAGCCCGTAGACAAACGAAACCACAAAGCCCGGCAGCAGCATATGGGCATGGGTCACCAGCTGCGCATGGTTGTGACTGGCCGCCATATAGATTCCCAGCAACATGCCGAGCATGGCGTAGATCAGCGCCACCGTGACATAGATTCGGTCCATGGAAGACTCCCCGTGGCCAAGCCACGACGCGTGCGGCCCCGGACAGAAGGTTCCCGGGGCACGGCTCCTGTTAGGTATAGCCGATCAGAACGCAGCGCTGGCCGGGTACAAACATGGCCCGAGACGCCCTGCAACCCTCAGCGGCACCACCCCGCGGATGTCGGGTGGCAGCACCTCGCGGCTGTCAGCATCCGGTCAACAGACTTGCCGGCACACCGCGCAGCGCATACCCTTGTTATTAGTTAGCCTTACTAACTAGATGATTCGTAACAACCGGCAGCGCGCTGCTCTGCACTGCCCACCGCTTGTATCTGGTGTCCCATGAGTCAAACCCTCCTTGCACAGGCCCCGATCGGACGCGCTGTCTGGCACTATGCCCTGCCGGCCGTCAGCGCCATGCTGGTCACCGGCCTCTACGCCCTGATTGACGGCATCTTTATCGGTATCGCCGTCGGCCGCGACGGTCTGGCTGCAATCAGCCTGGCCTTCCCCTTCTTTACCCTGCTGATCGGCCTTGGCGCCATGATCGGCCTCGGCGCGGCGACCCGCATCGGGCTGGCCCTCGGCCAGCAACGCCCGCACACAGCGCGCAGCTATCTTGGCGCCGCGCTCTGGCTGCTGCTGCTCGCGGCCGTGCTGCTGCCCGTTCTGGCACGCCCGCTGATTCCGCAGATGCTCGATCTGGCCGGAGCCGAAGACAACCTGCGCGCACTGGGCCATGCCTATCTGGACTGGACCTATCTCGGTGCCGGCGCCATCGTGCCGGCACTGGCCTTTGGCTTTCTGATCCGCAACGACGGCCGCCCCCTGTTCAGCACCCTGCTGATGAGTGTCGGCGCGCTGGCCAATATCGCTCTGGATTATCTTTTCGTGATCCGCTTCGACGGCCAGCTGGCCGGTGCCGCCATCGCCTCGGTCCTGGCGCAGGGTCTGGTGGCACTGCTGGGGCTGTGCTACTTCTGCAGTCCCTATGCGCGCCTGCGCCTCGACCGGAGCACCCTAAGACTGCACGGCCGGCGTGCGGTGGACATTCTGACCACCGGTCTGTCGAGCTTTTGCATGGAATTCTACGTGGCCTTTTTCATGCTGCTGCACAACCGGCTGTTCCTGATCTACGGCGGCCCGCTGGAGATCGCCGCCTTTGCCGTGATCGGCTATATCGAAACCCTCTACTACCTGTTTGCCCAAGGGATCGCCTTCGGTTTGCAGCCGATCATCAGCTACTGCCAGGGGGCGGGACTGATGGCGCGCCTGCGCGCCGCTATCGGTCTGGGCCTGAAGATCGTCCTCGGTGTCGGTACCCTGCAGCTCGCGCTCTTTTTTCTGCTGCCCGAACTCCTGGTCGCCGCCTTCGTCAAGCAGGATCCGGAGCTTCTGGCCACCACCGTGCATGGCCTGCAACTGCACCTGATCAGCCTGCCGCTGGAGGGCTTTATCCTGCTCGGAGCGACGCTGCTGCTGGCAATGGGGGCATCAAACCGGGCCCTGGCGGTCACCCTGACCAAATCAGCACTGGTCCTGCCGCTGCTGCCCCTGATGGCTCTCTACTGGGAGACCGACGGCATCTGGCTCGGCGTTCCGGTCACCAATCTGGTGGTCAGCGTACTGCTCTGCCTGCTGCTCTGGCGCAGACTCTATCCCCACGCACACGCGCTGCAACCGGTGCTCAGGGCCAGCACCTGAGCCGATACGCGGCAGGGAACACCCGCCCCTGCCGCGCCCGACCTACCGTTTGTCAATGGACGATCGCTTAAATTTTGTACAAAAAACAACCTGAGCTAGCCTAAGCATAAGACCCTTCCGCACGCAGCATCGGCAGTACACCACCGTCGACAGGCAGGCTCGTTATGCAACTGACCATCACCCAACGCATCATCATTCTGGTAATTGCCCCCTTACTGCTGATCACCATGGTACTGGGCTGGCAGAGCCTCAGTGCGCTGCAGCAGCTGAGCGACGAGCATGTCGCAAAGATGCGCAGCGAACTGCTGGCACTGAAAAAACAGGAGCTGACCCAGTATCTCGATATCGTCAAAAGCACGATTGATCCTGTCTATCAGGCGGCTGCAGCCGATGACGACGAGGCCAAGACCCGCGTCCGCGACCTGATCCGCCAGATCAGCTACGGCGACAACGGCTACTTCTTTGCCTACACCACCGAGGGCATCAACCTGGTTCAGCCGAACAACCGGGCCCGAGAAGGCAACAACATGTGGCAGATGCGGGACCCTGACGGTACCTACGTGATTCAGGACATGGTCGCCGCCGCGCAGAAGGGGGGAGATTTTTTCCAGTACAAATGGGAGAAAACCCAGGGTGAGCCGCCGCAGCCGAAGCTCGCCTACGCCCTGCCCCTGAAAAAATGGAACTGGGTGATCGGTACCGGCTTTTATATCGACGGCATCGAGGCCCAGGTCAGCCTGATGCAGAGCCATGCCCGGGCACTGTATGGCGAGGAAATCGGCCATCTGCTGCTGGTCGCATCCATCGCTCTGATTCTGGCACTGCTGCTGAGCCTGTCGCTGTCACGCTCGATTACCCGCCCGCTGCTGAACTCGGTGCGGCTGATGCGCGATATCGGCGAGGGTGAAGGTGATCTTACCCAGCGTCTGGCCGTCAACGGGCGCACCGAAATCGACCAGCTGGCCGAAGGCTTCAACAGCTTTGTCACCAAGATCCACGGCATTATCCGCGAGGTGCAGCAGCATGCCGAGGAACTGAACGAGGGCGTGGCGCGTATCACGCACATGAGCCAACAGCAAAGCGGCGAAATGGACACCCTGCACGCTCAGACCACTCAGGCGGCCACCGCAATCAACCAGATGTCCTCCTCCGCCTCCGAAGTCGCACGCTCGGCCAATGGCGCAGCCGAAGCGGCGCACCGTGCCCACTCCGAATCCGAGCAGGGCCAGAACGAGATGACCCAGGCGCTGAGCGCCGTCAATCAGCTCAACCAGCAGCTGCAGGACGCCGAACAGGTAATCGGGAAGGTGGGCCATGAGGCCGAAGGCATCGGTTCGGTGCTCGAGGTGATCGGCGCCATCGCCGAGCAGACAAACCTGCTGGCACTCAA
>CAYWUD010000176.1:0-5360 GCA_964461355.1 uncultured Pseudomonadales bacterium
CGGTCCGCGGCTGTTAACCATGGCTGTTTCAGGATAACCCTTTTTTCTTCTGCATAATAAACCGCATGGCACCGCTTTTAATCTGCAGGCACACGAACCCGATTTGTCCTGTTAGTTATTTTTCAGTTTTACCACGCTATGTATCTGCAACCGCAATTCCAGCATGCTATTCGCTCCGCACAGGACTGCTTAGCCACCCCTCGTCTGCCGTCGGTTTTCTCGGTGCGGGCGCTACCGGGGCACGCCAACGTCATGCTCACCCTGCTCTATACCCCTGTGCTCAATCGTGGTGGCCGTGGGATCAAAAGCCCGCTGGCTGGGTCACGGCTGCTGTGTTCGGTGCTGCGCCCCATAAAAAAAGAGCCCCGGAGGGCTCTTTTTTTATGGGGCAAGCGAGCGCTCAGTTCACGCTGGCCGGGGCCTGTTCACGCTGCTGGGACTGGGCGAACAGGGCGTCGAAGTTGATCGGCGCCAGCATCACCGGCGGGAAGCTGCCGCGGCCGACCATGTTGTCGATCGCTTCACGGGCGTAGGGGAACAGGATGCTCGGGCAGAAGGAACCCAGGGTGTGGGCCAGCTGCGCCTGATCGAGACCGGCCACCATAAAGATACCGGCCTGTTCCACTTCGGCGACAAAGGCGGTTTCGGTGCCGTTCTTGGCGGTCACGGTCAGCTTCAGCGTCACTTCATAGACGTTTTCGTCGAGCTGGGTGTGGCGGCTGCCCAGATCCAGACCGACTTCCGGCTGCCATTGGATACGGAACAGTTCCGGCGCTTTCGGGGATTCGAACGAGAGATCCTTGACGTAGACGCGCTGGATGGAAAATTGAGACTGCGGCTTTTGTTGGGCGTTTTGCTGTTCAGCCATGGGGCTTCCCTTGTCAGGTAAATGGCAGCGCCTGCCGGGGGCAGGCTGAGGATTCAAGCGTCGGTTCGGGCGACGTCGACCAGCAGCGGGTCAAGTGCGCCGCTGCGCTCGAGGGCGTAGAGCTGGTCGCAGCCGCCGATATGGCGCGTGCCGATCCAGATCTGCGGCACCGAGGTGGCGCCGGCCTTCTGGCTCATCTCGCGGCGCAGTTCGGCATTGCCGTCGACCGACAGGCGGGTGTACTGACACTGTTTCTTCTGCAGCAGGGCTTCGGCACGCAGGCAGAAGGGGCAGTAGCTCGAGCTGTAGATGACGATCTCGGTGCTCATGGCTCAGCTCTTGACCAGCGGCAGAGCGTCGGCCTGCCATTGGCTCAGGCCGCCCTGCAGGCGCATCAGCTGGCTGAAACCGGCCTGTTGCAGCTGGCGCAGTGCGGTCATCGACTGCTGGCCGATCTCGTCCACCAGGATGATCGGGCGGTCACGGTACTTTTCCAGCTGGGCCTGCTGTTTTTCCAGCTCTTTGAGCGGAATGTTCAGGGCATCGACAATATGGCCCAGCGCGAACTGCTTGCGCTCGCGAACGTCGACCACCACGGCCTTGTTCTGGTTGACCTCGACGGTCAGCTGGGCACTGGTAATCTTGCGCCCGCTCTTGCGGCTTTCGGTAAACAGCAGCAGCCCCAGCAGGGCGATAAAAATGCCGACCAGAATCGGGTGGTTGCTGGCAAATTCGATCATTTGTTGCATTGCAGATTCGCTTCCAACGGGCAGGGGTGACACAAACGAGCCGCTGAGTATAACCCCAAGATTTGCCGCAGCACTATGCCTTACCCCGGGGGGCGGCGGCAAAGCATGGCCAGTCATCGGGTGCGGCGCTAGAATGAGAGCCATTTTCACGTCAACAGCTGTGGTAGATCGAAGCATGAGCGACGCAAACAAGACAACGGCCCTGATCATTCTGGACGGATGGGGCTATCGCGAGGATACCGAGCAGAATGCGATCCACAGCGGCCATACGCCGGTCTGGGACAAGCTCTGGAGCGAAGCGCCGCACAGTCTGATCTCCGGTTCCGGCGAGGATGTCGGTCTGCCCGACGGCCAGATGGGCAACTCCGAGGTCGGTCATATGAACCTTGGCGCCGGTCGGGTCGTGTATCAGGACTTTACCCGTATTACCAAGGCGATCCGCGACGGCGAGTTCCAGCACAATCCGGTGTTCTGCACCGCCATCGATCAGGCTGTCGCTGCCGGGCGTGCCGTGCATCTGATGGGGCTGCTGTCGCCGGGCGGCGTGCACAGCCACGAAGACCATATGCTGGCGCTGATCGATCTGGCCGTGGCCCGTGGCGCCCAGCAGGTCTACCTGCACGCGTTTCTCGATGGCCGTGATATGCCGCCGCGCAGTGCCGAGCCGTCACTGGTCAAGCTCGACCAGCACCTCAAGGCGCTGGGGGTCGGGCGCATCGCCTCGGTGGTGGGGCGCTACTACGCCATGGATCGTGACAACAACTGGGAGCGGGTCGAGACCGCCTACCGTCTGCTGAGCGAAGGCCGCGGGCTGTTCCAGAGCGAAAGCGCTGTCGAGGCGCTGGCCGCCGCCTATGCCCGTGACGAGAATGACGAATTTGTGCAGGCTACCGCGGTGGTGCCGGCCGGTGGCGAGGCGGTAGCGATCGCCGATGGCGATGCGCTGTTCTTCATGAATTTTCGCGCCGACCGCGCCCGTCAGCTCAGCCGCGTGTTTGTTGATGACGCCTTTACCGGCTTTGCCCGTGCCGTGCGTCCGGCGCTCGGCGCCTTTGTTACCCTGACCCAGTATGCAGCCGATCTGCCGGCGCCGGTCGCCTTCCCGCCGGCGCGTCTGGACAACGTGCTGGGTGAATATCTGGCCAACCTCGGCAAGACCCAGCTGCGCATTGCCGAAACCGAAAAGTATGCCCATGTCACCTTCTTCTTCAGTGGCGGGCGCGAACAACCCTTTGCCGGCGAAACCCGCATTCTGATCAATTCGCCGAAGGTGGCGACCTACGATCTCAAGCCGGAGATGAGCGCCTTTGAAGTGACCGACAAGCTGGTCGAGGCGATTCGTTCCCGCGCCTTCGATCTGATCGTGTGCAACTTTGCCAACGGCGATATGGTCGGCCACTCGGGCGTCTTCTCGGCGGCGGTGCAGGCGGTCGAGGCCGTCGATCAGTGTCTGGGCCGGATTCTCGAAGCGCTGGCCGAGGTCAACGGTCAGGCGCTGATCACCGCCGATCACGGCAACTGCGAACAGATGAGCGATCCGGTCACCGGTCAGGCGCACACCGCACACACCTGCGAGCCGGTACCGATGATCTATGTCGGCGATCAGGCGGTCCGCTTCCGCGCGGGCGGCATTCTCTCCGATGTGGCGCCGACCCTGCTGACCCTGATGGCGCTGGAGGTGCCGCAGGAGATGACCGGGACCTCGCTGCTCAGCATCCAGTCCTGATCGATGCGCGCGTGGCGCTCTGCTCCGGTGCTGCTGCTGGCCCTGCTGCTGGCAGGGCCAGCGCTGGCCGATGATCAGGGGCAGCTGCGTACACTCAAGCGCAAGATCGGTCAGCTCGAGCAGCAGCTGGGCAGTATCCGGGGGCAGCGCAGCGATGCCGAAAAGGCGCTGGCGCGGCTGGAACCGGAGCTTGGCCGTCTGCACCGCGCGCTGGCGGATCTGGACCGACAGATCAAGGCCGGTGGCCGCGAGCTGAGCGCGCTGGAACAGCAGCAGCGCAGCCTGCAGCAACAGCGCACGCGTCAGGCGCAGCAACTGGGCGAACTGCTGCGCGGCAGCTACCGCAACGGGCAGGAATCCTGGCTGAAACTGCTGCTCAATCAGCAGGAGCCCGATCAGCTGAGCCGTCAGCTGATCTACTACGACTATCTGGCACGTGCCCGCGGCGATGCGCTGGCGCAGTACAGCCGCACGCTGGCCGATCTGGCCGCAGTACAGCAGCGTCTGCATGCCCGTCAGCTTGAACTCAGCCAGCAGCGCAGCGCATTTGCCCAGCAGCAGCAGGCGCTGGCACTGCAGCAGCAGCAGCGCCGGCAGGTGCTCAAGGATCTGGACGCACGCCTCAGAAAGGAAGGACGCAGTCTCAGCTCCCTGCGTGCGCAGCGTCAGGAGCTCGAGCAGGTCCTCGAAACCGTTGCCAATATCGATCTCGGGGTGACCGGCCAGCCCTTTGCCAAGAGCCGTGGCCAGCTGCCCTGGCCGGTGAAGGGCAAGCTGCTGGCGCGCTATGGCGATGCCCACAGCGGGGTGCCGCTGAAGGGGATGCTGATTGCCGCTCCGGCGGGCACGCCGATCCGCTCGATCCACCACGGCCAGGTGGTGTTTGCCAACTGGCTGCGCGGTTACGGGCTGGTGCTGATCGTCGATCACGGCAACGAATATCTGAGCCTGTATGCCCATAATCAGAGTCTGGCGCGCAGCGTCGGCGACTGGGTGCAGCCGGGCGATCTGCTGGCCCGGGTCGGCGATACCGGCGGCAGCGGTCAGAGCGCGCTGTATTTCGAGATGCGCCGTAAAGGGCGCCCCTACAACCCTCAGCCCTGGCTGGGGCGGGGCTAGGCCGAACATGCAATTTTCCCCGCCCCGCCCTAGGATAGGCAGTACCTGCCACAAGCGGCCGCATAAGGAGCCATTGATGGTCAACTCAGGAGTGATTGCCCGTGCCATGCTGGTGCTGGGTCTGTGGGCGGGCTTGAGCCCGGTGAACGCCGAAACGGCACCGGCGCAACCGGCACCGCTGCCGCTGGCCGAACTGCGCACCTTTGCCGAGGTGTTCAACCGCATCAAGGTGGCTTACGTCGAAGAGGTCGACGACCGGACCCTGCTGGAAAACGCCATCAGCGGCATGCTCAATGGTCTGGACCCGCATTCGTCCTATCTGCGTGCCGAGGATTTTGCGGATCTGCAGGAACACACCACCGGCGAGTTTGGCGGCCTCGGGATCGAAGTGGGGATGGAAGACGGCTTTCTGAAGGTGATCGCCCCCATCGACGAAACCCCGGCCCAGCGGGCGGGGATCGAATCCGGTGATCTGATCATCCGGCTTGACGATCGCTCGGTGCAGGGCATGGGGCTGCAGGAGGCGGTCGAGCTGATGCGCGGCAAGCCCGGCTCGAAGATCCGCCTGACCATCATGCGCGAAGGGGTCAACCAGCCCCTCGAGCTGACCCTGAAGCGGGCCGTGATCAAGGTGAAAAGCGTGCGCTCGGAACTGCTCGAGCCCGGATACGGGTATCTGCGCATTACCCAGTTCCAGCTCAATACCGGTAGCGAGATGCTCAAGCAGCTGCGTCAGCTGGCCAAGGCAGAGCCGCTGCACGGGCTGGTGCTGGATCTTCGCAACAATCCCGGCGGTGTGCTGCAGGCGGCAGTCGAAGTGGTCGATGCCTTTCTGGATGAAGGGCTGATTGTCTATACCGAGGGGCGCATTCCCAATTCCGAGCTGCGCTACAACGCC
>CAYWUD010000177.1:0-5328 GCA_964461355.1 uncultured Pseudomonadales bacterium
CACCACTACCGGGGCCTGGCTGGTGGCTGCCTTCGGTCTGAAGGTCAATATTGCCGCCTATGCCATGCCGATGCTGGTGTTCGGCGTGATTCTGGTGTTCCAGAAGTCCAGACTGCTCAAGGGGATCGGCTATGTGCTGGCCGGGATGGGTTTTCTGTTCCTCGGTATCCACTATATGAAGGAGGGGTTCGAGGCGTTCAAGGCACAGCTTGATCTGAGCCAGTTTCATGTCGAGGGTGTGCGTGGCCTGCTGCTCTTTACCCTGCTGGGGATCGTGGCGACGGTGGTCATGCAGTCGAGCCATGCCACGCTGGTGTTGATCATTACCGCACTGGCGGCCGGCCAGATCAGCTACCACAGTGCGCTGGCCCTGGCGATCGGCGCCAATGTCGGGACCACCATCACGGCGGTGATCGGTTCGCTCAGTGCCAATATTGCCGGCAAGCGGCTGGCGGCAGCACACCTGCTGTTCAACCTGGTGACGGCGGCGGTGGCCATGGTCTGTATTGTGCCGCTGGGCTGGCTGGTTGACTGGAGTGCGGTGCATCTGGGTATCGGTGCCGAGGATTACACCCTCAAGCTGAGTCTGTTTCACACCTTCTTCAATGCTCTCGGCATCGTACTGATGCTGCCGCTGATGGGCCTCTTGGTGCGGGGGCTGGAACGCTATCTGATCAGCGGCGAGCGGCGCAGCAAGATGTCGCTGCCGGCCAATCAGGAAGACCGGCGCGGCGATATCGATCAGGCGCTGTATCTCAACGAGTCGGTGCTCGAGTATCCGGATACGGCGCTCAATGCCCTGATCATGGAGGTCGATCACCTCTACGACAATGCCTACGGCGTCATAGCCCATGGTCTGTTTCTCCATCGTCATCAGCTTGAATCCGCGCTGCCGGTTGCCCGTGCAGTGGCCTCCACCGGAGTCAGCGAGCCCTTTACCCAGATGGATACCCTGTACCAGCGCTATATCCGCCAGATTTATGCCGAGCTGATGACCTTTGCCTCGCGGGCGCAGGCGAAGATGAATCGCGATCAGAGCGCGGAAGTGTTTGCGCTCAAGTCCGCCAGCCGGGATCTGGTCAATGCGGTCAAGGACGTCAAGCACCTGCAGAAGAATCTGGTGCGCTATATGGAATCGGATCATGCGGTGATGAAGGCCGAGTATCAGGGGATGCGCGAGCGCCTGGGCTATCTGCTGCGTGAGCTGCACCGGCTCTACAGTCAGCGCGAACGGCTGAGCGATGCGGAACTGGTGTTCAGTCGGCTGCGTCTTGAGGTCGAAAAGGCCGATATTCTGGCCAACGGCACCCTCGACAGCCTGATCCGTGAGGGGCTGATTACCCAGGAGATGACCAGCTCGCTGGTCAATGACAGCCACTATTGCGGCAGTATCGCGCGCCAGATGATCAGTTCACTGGAAGTTATTCTGACCGCCAGCTCCGGTGGTCACGGGGTGTTGACGCGGACCTTGAGTCTGGAGCAGGAGGAAGCCGTGGATCTGGTCGAGGAACAGGATGTGTTGGAAGAGGAACGCGGATGAAGCCGATCAAGAAACTGCTGGGGCGATTACAGCGCTTTCTGTCCGAGGAGGCGCGTCATGATGCCGCGCAGCTTCAGCTGGTAAAGGCCAAGCTGGACAAGCTCAAACGCAAGATTCGGCGTATGGAGCGACTGGAGCAGCGCAGCAAGGACGATGATGCGCGTGAGCGTCTGCGCGAGGAGATTGCGTTGGCCAAGGCCGTACGCAAGAAGGCTTTGGCCAAGTATCGCGAGCTGCGCCAGTCAGCTGCTCACCCTTAGTGAGTGGGGCCGATTTCAGCCTGTTGCCCGAGATTGATCAAAACAAAGTAAATGCATACATTTGTCCAGCCACAAAAAAGCGGTCAAGAACAGGTTTTTGACGTGATTTATATCAAAAGATATAAGGATATTTCTTTTTAGACCATACAACGCAAGGGGTTTTGGCATAAGCTAGGGGGGTAATCACCTAGAGCCAGTAGGGTTTTCTTGATCAACCTTTCTGGTTCGCATGACCCTGATTAGTCTTGTGCGGACCTGTTGCCGCAGATCGTGCCCGGTAACCACCGGGCTTTTTGTTGTCTGGCTTTTTTCTTCCGTATACCCGCGGCGCACAGGTGTGCAGGACTAGGTGTGTCAGTTGAAATCGAAGCGGTACATCAGCTGGAACAGGGTCTGATCGTAAAAATTGTCACTTTCCTTGTCATCGTTCGGTCGAGCGAGCGGGTAGGTCGGCGGCATCCAGTTACCCTCCCCCTTTCTTAACCGCATCCGTTCCTGGGCCAGATATTCGCGCTGGCTTTGCAGCCCCTGATTGCCATGACTGTAGCTGCGCTGTTCGATGCTCAGGCTGAAGGGGGTACTGGTCGCGCCGTCAAACGGCAGCGCTGGCAGATACTGCGGCTGGTCGTTGGCGGCAAAGAAATGTTCGGCATCGATCTGGGCATGGGCCAGGCCACTGCTGGTCAGGAGCAGGGCAAATAGCGTTTTGATAGACCACTGGCGCATAAAAGACTCCTTTAATTATTGTGCTGAGTCATTAAGCAGTCAGACCCGCTCACATTGGCAAAGTTCCCCGGTTGTGTTCACTTGTTCGGCTATTTGCCGCATAAAACTGCGTATTCGCCGAAGTTGGTCGTTTTTTCCTGATGGGGCATGTAGCCATGCAATTGACGAATGCAGCCTCAGCCACTTAACTCAGCTTCAGATGCCGTGGCGTGGGGATAAAGGGCGATGGACAAGCAGCTTACTGTGCTCAAGGAAAAGTTCTGCCAGTTCGGTCACAGTGATGTGGGGGAATACCTTGAGGCCAATCACAGCCCGGCCGAAATACATCAGTTCTGGCACCGGGTTCCGATTAAGGATTCGGGCGAGCCGCTGATCGCGCTGCCGGCTGATCAGTTCCTGTTCGTCGATCCTCACCCCTATCAGGCCGTGGGTGCGCCCTATGGCGAGAGTTCGCCCTGGATGCTGCGTGCACCGCTGGTGGCGCGCCTGCAGCTGGCACAGGCGCATCTGGAGGAGCAGCACCCGGGCTACCGGCTGCTGCTGCTTGACGGTTACCGTCCGAAGGCGGTGCAGCAGTACATGATTTCGCACGAACATGCGCGGCTGGTACACGAGCGTCATCCCGATGCGGCTCCGGTCAGCGAACGCGATCAGGCGATCCTGCTCGAGGAGATCCTGCGGTTTTGGACGGCGCCAAGCGATCGGCCCAATGAGCCGACACCCCATGCGACCGGGGGGGCGGTGGATGTCACACTGGTTGATGCCGATGGGGTGCCGCTGCCGATGGGCAGTGATTTCGATGAGATTTCCGACCGCTCCTTGCCGAACTATTTCGAGGGCTCGGTACTGGTGACGGAGCAGCAGTACCACAACAACCGCGATCTGCTGTACCGGGTGATGCGTCAGGCGGGCTTTCGCCGGCTGCCCTATGAGTGGTGGCACTTCTCCTGGGGCGATCAGTCCTGGGCGCTGAAGGCTTGGCTGGATGACGAGATCGAACAGCCGATCGCCCTGTTCGGGGGTATAGAGCCCTGATACGGTAACCTCTGACCATTAAAAAAGGGCCCGAAGGCCCTTTTTTAATGGTCGTGCGGATCAGTCCAGCTGTGACAGGTCACGCACACCGCCGCGGTCGGCACTGGTCGCCAGGGCGGCGTAGGCCTTGAGCGCGGTGCTCACTTTACGGGCGCGCGGTGCAGCCGGCTTCCAGCCATCCTTGCCCTTGGCATCCATGGCGGCGCGGCGCTCGGCCAGCACTTCATCGGAAACCAGCACATCGATGGAGCGGTTGGGGATGTCGATCTTGATGCGATCACCCTCTTCCACCAGACCGATGGCGCCGCCTGCAGCCGCTTCCGGAGAAACGTGGCCGATGGACAGACCGGAGGTACCGCCGGAGAAACGGCCGTCGGTCAGCAGGGCGCAGACCTTGCCCAGCCCCTTGGATTTCAGGTAGGAGGTCGGGTAGAGCATCTCCTGCATGCCCGGGCCGCCTTTCGGCCCTTCGTAGCGAATCAGCACCAGATCACCGGCTTCGATCTGATCCGCCAGAATGCCGGCAACAGCAGCGTCCTGACTTTCGAAGATACGCGCCCGGCCTTCAAAGACCAGAATCGAATCATCGACACCGGCGGTTTTCACCACGCAGCCGTCCAGAGCGATATTGCCCTTGAGGACCGCCAGCCCGCCTTCCAGGGAGAAAGCGTGCTCCAGCGAACGGATGCAGCCGTGTTCACGGTCGCCGTCGAGCGTCGGCCAGCGGGTGGCCTGACTGAACGCTTCCTGAGTCGGAATGCCGGCCGGTCCCGCCTTGTAGAATTCGACCACTTCGGCAGAGGGGCTGCGCATGATGTCCCAGGTGTCCAGTGCTTCGCGCATGCTGGCGCTGTGCACGGTGGGGCGGTCTGAGTGCAGTTTGCCGGCACGTTCCAGCTCGCCGAGGATCGCCATGATGCCGCCGGCACGGTGTACGTCTTCGATATGGTATTTCGGGGTGTTCGGCGCCACCTTGCACAGCTGTGGAATTTCACGCGACAGCTGGTCGATATCGGTCATGGTGAAGTCGACGTCGGCTTCCTGGGCCACGGCCAGCAGGTGCAGGATGGTGTTGGTGGAGCCGCCCATGGCGATATCCAGCGCCATGGCGTTCTCGAAAGCATCCTTGGTGGCGATCGAGCGCGGCAGCACGCTGGCGTCATCCTGTTCGTAGTAACGCTTGGCCAGTGCGACGATCTGGCGTCCGGCGGTCAGGAACAGCTCCTTGCGGTCGGCGTGGGTGGCGACGATGGTGCCGTTACCCGGCAGGGACAGACCCAGCGCTTCGGTCAGGCAGTTCATCGAGTTGGCGGTGAACATGCCGGAGCAGGAGCCGCAGGTCGGGCAGGCAGAACGCTCGTAGTCGTCGACCAGTTCGTCGGAGGCGTTGTCGTCAGCGGCGATCACCATCGCGTCGACGAGGTCGAGCTTGTGTTCGGCGAGCTTGGACTTGCCCGCTTCCATCGGCCCACCGGAAACGAAGATCACCGGGATGTTAAGGCGCATCGCCGCCATCAGCATTCCGGGGGTGATTTTGTCGCAGTTGGAGATACACACCATGGCATCGGCGCAGTGGGCGTTCACCATGTACTCGACTGAGTCGGCAATTAACTCTCGCGATGGCAGGGAATACAACATGCCGCCGTGGCCCATGGCGATGCCGTCATCCACGGCGATGGTGTTGAACTCTTTGGCGACCCCGCCCGCCGCTTCAATTTCACCAGCAACCAACGCGCCTAAATCACGCAGGTGCACATGGCCCGGCAC
>CAYWUD010000178.1:0-5274 GCA_964461355.1 uncultured Pseudomonadales bacterium
ATGTAACTGATGGAAGGTCAAAAAATACAATAACTCGCATAAATCTAAAACTCATACTGGAAAAACCGTAGCAATGAAAGATCTCTCTTATCCAAGGCATCCATAACACTCTTTACATACATCTTAATAGCTTGCAATAACTGTTCCTGTTTACCGTAAATTTGCACCTTTTGATTGAGTAAATCAATAACTTTCAATTTTTCTTCACTCTCAAATGAGCATATATCAAGATGATACACATAGTCATCCACAAGGATTCGAAATGGCTCCATAAGATCACAGGATAAGTTAAATTGATTAAACTGATTATTATGGTTAATCCCAACCTGCGTTAAATACCCTAAAGAAACAACCTCTCTGTTTATAGCAGACAATAAAATAGAATACCCATAATTGAGAGCAGCATTAGTGGGAATATCTTGAGACCTAGCAAAGTTCATTCCAAAAAGGGCATTGAAGTAGACCTTAGCCGCATGCCCTTCCCTGTTTGTAATGTCACCAAGCTCTACTTCATCTACATAAGAGGCAACTTTATGACCTTCATTTTTCTCAAGTTTTAGAAGTAGCTTACTTTGATTACCAATTTTCTCCTGTATAATACTCTGCCACACCGATGCTTGAATCATGTCATCCCATTGACACTGAGACCGTATTTTCCCACTAGTATCATGACTCCCATAACAAGCTAATAGCTCAGAAACAGGGTTTCTTTTCTCATCACAAAATACTACTTTAATCTTCTTTTTTATCAGTTCACAAAGCAGTGCTGTAGTAAGGGACACTGCGGTACTCTCTATAAGGAGTACCGCAACTTCCGACAGGTTTATTCGAGTAGTTTCATCCTGCCGAATTACCATATAGGGAGTTTTAAGCTCCAACTTCGATCTATTCCGTACTACAACAACTCGCCAACTCATATGTTAATCCGGAGTATAACTCAGAAGGTCAATTTTCTGTTCATAAAGACCAGTTACCGATTGATGGTAGAAATATATAGATTTTAGTTTGGAAATAGTATTACTAAGTGTCAAATTCCAAGACTGACTACTTCCACTAATAAGCTGTAAATCACTTAAAGTTCGCATGCAAGTGAAAAATTTAAAAATTTCTGCAAGAGTGAATACTTGATCCTCTCTATTGAGTTGATCAAATAACAACCTCCCATGCACAAGGGTTTCTCCAAAATCTTTAAATCTTCGGCTGTATACTGTATTCAGGAGCTTATGAGTAAATAGATCATAAAGTTCTATATTTCGCTCATAGGTAAAATCATTAAACAAAGCCTCAATTATCCAACTATCAACAGTTTTTTGCTTTTTTAATATTGCAGCACGATCCAAAACTTTATAAATCTGCTTCATGTATTGTGTATCACTATCTGAGAGCACAAACTGATAAGCGTGTTTAAACACAAACCTATTTCCTGTTTTTCCACTTAAGTGAATCTTACAGCCATCCACCTCAAGAAGTGAATCAATTGGTACTTTGTCTAACAAAATTTTCGGCTCTTTAAGACCTATTGTATCAGCAAGAAACTTCTCTACCTTATTTCGATCTGAAGAAATTTTATCTTTATATAAGAGAGGTAGTCCTTCAAGACTCCGAACAAGGTTGCCTTTCTTATCCTTTGATTCTACCAACATAAAATGTGTTATCGTGGGCTTCTTAAATCCACCATATTTATCAGGTGTGAGCCTAACATCTCCACTCTTTACAGGGAATAGACTTGCATCATTACTATGAGGGTGAATTGTTTGGTCAAAAAATCCTCCATTCTGTCCACATGTTCGACAATAGGGCATTCGTGTAAAAAGCACATCATTCCTTGCCATAGTTTTACGTACCGTAGCGATACTTTTTTGTTCTCCATCAACAGACCATGCGATACTATCGCCCCGTTGCACATTCCAGTCAAACATTCGGTTTAGACTATATGTTTGTTTATTCTCACGAAAATCTTTAACAAAATTTCGTATAGAACGAGTAAATTTCACATCGTACACATTACCTACTACAATATTTAGATACGCATCCTTTGCATGGTGAATATCATTCATCTCTCGGAATTTACGGAACTTAAACTGGTCTCTAAAAGAAGACACCGTTGGAGCTTTTACATACACAATATCAGTTTTCGGATACAGCTTTTGCAGCACCTGAATAACGGCTTTTGAGGATTGTCGAGTTTCTACAAGTTGCCTTGCAATAAAAGCACTTAACTCATCATCCGTTAATGTATCAGTTCGTACCAGCCGTTCATATTTTGACTTAGAAATAAAACCCTTCTCTTTCAGAAAACCCCAAAATGCTCGTTGTTGTTTTTGCACCTCATGAGATATGGGATACACATTAGTTTTCTCTCTATTCACACTCCCCTTTACAAGCACAAGGTTATCAAGGCTATCATCCTTAACTTTCGATTGAGGGTAAATATGATCTCTATCATATTTATTATTGTCGTATAGATCATCTAAGCTAATAGGCTCTCCTGTATACATACAACGACCCATCTGTAAGTAGTAGAGGTACAGCTTGTTTTTTCGATACTCATCTTCAGGACGACCAGAAATTTCTTCTATCCAATGCCGCTCCTCAGTTTTACAAGCCTTATAGAGGTCAATAAGCTGCTGCTTTCGAGAAAGTGTTCTTTTAGATTCCTGTTTCTCTCGTGCAACCTCAACAAAAATCTTCTTGGGGAGACGTTTTTGTACTCGCACTAATTCATCAACAATCTTTAAAGTCTGCCATGTACTTCGTTTAACCGCAGGTGATATATACAACTCATCAACCAAGGAGTATTCAAGGGCCTTTCCTGAATCACTCATACCCGCCTTATTCCAAGCATCTATCGCTTTATCATATCCATACTTATCACTAAGAACTTCCATAAGATTAAGACCACGCTCTCTCATAAAGCTCAGAATACTTAAGCTTCTTTCTGTAGTTGCCTCTTTTACTGTGATTTCTGTTAATAACTTCTTACTAAGTCGTCCCCAACCATCAAATCGGTATTTTGATATCTGGACTATTTCCTTTTCTGAAAAGATATCTCCATAAGAGTTTTTAATTCGTCGTTTGAGCATTTTTTTATCTTCACCAAAAAGGGTAATATCTAAAATAACTCCTTCAATAACATCGTAATGCTTCTTAATAAAATCATCATCAAAATGTTTTTTAAACTGATGATACGGTTTTAATGAGTTTGCAAAATTATTATCAAAACCAGAGAGTACCATATCTTTGTTACGCCCTTTACCAAGAAGAAAGGTTTTAAGTTTACTTTTTGTTACCTTAGGTTCTACTTTAAAAAGCTCTTGAAAGATCTCCTCTTTGAGCTCTGCCTCAGCAGCGTCTCCATCAATTTTCAGATTATTCAACTCATTTCGAACCATAAATTCAGAATAGAGCAAAGAATTTTTAGGAATAACATCCTCCCCTATCAGATAGGTACATTTATTAGTCATTCGTCGAATAAAAGCTTCTCCACTTTTCTCTATATCTACTTGTTCTTCAAAGTTCCATGGAGTAATAGCATCATATTTTTTACGAACTATCCAAGCATGTCCATTGGGTTTATTTTTATAACGGTCATTAAGAGGTCCCACATAGTATGGAATCCTAAAGGTGAGAAGCTTTATAACCTTCTCACTCACGGAAAGTCCCGATTCATCTTTCTCTCCAAGAAATGGTAGATAAACAGAAGCATTTTCTAATATTTTCTGAAGCTCACCCTTATGAATTTGATATGGAATAACTCCATTCTCACTTCCAATCTGCTTTGGCATAAAATTAGCTTCTTCTATTCCTACTAGTATTGAATCAATCTTAGGGTCCTCAAGAACTTCATCTATATGCAATTTAGCATAAGCTTTTTGTATAATCTCAATTTGCTTTTTTATCTCTTTATGGAAATCGTCTTGAGATAGCTTACCAAAACGATATGCCGAGTAATATTTCCCATCAGTTTTAAAAAACTCTTTGTATAGATTCTTTGACCCAAGTCCCTCTTTCTCATATGCTTTGAAAACTTCCTTTAGTAGTTTTAAATCATTTTTATGCTTCTCATAACTCAAAATCTTTGCTTCTGAAAAACTATCAGCCCCTGCCAACATTTGATTAAGAACACCCCAGTTATAAAGAGCTCGTAACTGTTGAAAAACATCTGTAGCCTCAGGATATACTGAACCTAACTCTTCTAGGGTTTCATCACAATTCGCATCAGAAAATGATAATTTGATATCTTCCTCAAGATCTAATAAACCTTTAAGAGACACCTTACTTCCTGCCAATAGGCTTGAAATAATTTTTTCCTCTGGAGTATGGAAATCCAAGAGATCTGCAAGGTCTCGCTTTTTATCATTTTTAGTCATCTTTTTATCAAGAAGGTTTTGTAATTCCCCAATAACCTCACCTTGCAGAGATACAGAAATTTCAAAGGTATCATACAAGGCAACCTCTAGGTCACTACACATTTCCTGAAAAACACCACCAGTGGAAAGATCTTCTCCCGGTAATAAGAAGTGTCCTCGCTTTTTAATAATGTGATGAAGAGCCAGATAGATTAACCGCACATCATGAGGATCTTTGCTATTCATAAGTTGATAACGTAAGTGAAAAACAGTAGGATAATCATCAAAATACTGCTTATCAGAAAAATCTGTATCATTAAATAGGGAATTCCTTTGAAACTCCTCTTTATCCTCTATATGAAAAAATGAGTCCTTCATTCTCTGGAAAAAACCAGGATCAACCTTTGATATCTCCTCTGAGAATAGTTCTTGTAATAACTTTATTCTCCATTTTCTTCGCTCCACTCGCCTTCTAGTAACTCGATAAGTTCGTCGACCAGCGGCGGTCTCAGCCTCTGGGAGAAGTCTCATACCCCAAAGGTTTTTCTGTTTTGCTTTTAACAAATTATAAGATTCATCGGTTACCGCAAAACCTACAGAGTTTGTTCCAATATCTAGTCCAATAAAATAATCATTACGTTCTTTCATATAGCGAGTTATCCTTACGTGAAATTTATACTGATTTGATTATACCCCATAACTTGATATAGCACAACTCAAAAAAATAAACAAAAAGTATAAATTTTCAACCAATTTATTACGATTAAGTAAATATTTTATACCTTGACATTCTACATATGAGACGGTAGAATGAAATCAGTTTTATGACTACCATATAAAACTACACCACGAGTTCAAATAAGCATAATTGCGAAATCGTCCTTCGGGACCCACACTGTGTGGAACTTAGAGCCCTCCTTTTGGA
>CAYWUD010000179.1:0-5270 GCA_964461355.1 uncultured Pseudomonadales bacterium
GCTGCTGGCCGCACCGGTATCGATGCGAGCATCCATGTTCAGTTCCAGGGCTGGCAGCTGCAGGGTTTCCACCGCGCCGAAGACGCGTTTGCCCTGTACGTCGACCGGCACCTTGACGAAGATTTTTTTGGTAACCGGCTCGGGCAGCGGCGGACAGGTTGCCGTGGCCGGCGGAGTCTGCTCGACAGCGGCGGGCGGTTGTGCCGATGCGCTTTCCGGTTTTTGCTGCAGCGGTTGACAGGCGGCCAGCAAGATCAGAGTGGCGGTAGTGGCGAATTTGGCGATTCGAGCTCCAGCATCGGTCGGCATGGGGTAATGCTCCTTGAGCGTAACGCAGAGCAGGCGCGCTGGGGCCCGCTGCAGAGGGGTAATATGCACAAATACCTACTAAACGGCCGATTGTAACCAAATTTGCGGCTGCTGCCGAATGTCTGTGTGACAGAGTGCGTCTGTTTAGGCAGGTTTGCAGACGGTTTTCTACACTGAAGCTACAGACCGGTCTTTAGACGCGATTTGTTGTCTAGTTGTTGCCCACGGGGATGGGGGAGCCTATGAAAATTGCAATTAACGGATTTGGCCGCATTGGTCGAGGCCTGCTGCGTGCGCTGGTCGAACGCAAGTTGGACGCAGAGCTTGAGGTGGTTGCCATCAATGATCTGGCCGCGCCCGAGGTCTTGGCACATCTGACGCGTTATGACAGCACCCATGGGCCTGCACCGCTGCCGGTAAGCCTCGAGGCTGACTGTCTGTGTATCGGCGCGCAGCGGATTCGTCTGCTGCATGAGGCCGATCCCAAGGCGCTGCCCTGGGCCGCGCTGGGCGTTGAGCTGGTGCTCGAATGTTCCGGTCGCTTCAAGCAACGCACCGAAGTGGCCGCGCATCTTGCGGCCGGAGCACAGCGGGTACTGGCCGGCCACCCGTTGGCCGATGCCGATTTGACCCTGGTCTACGGGGTCAACCATACCGGGCTTGATGGCACTCAGCAGGTGGTCTCCAATGCGTCCTGTACCACCAACTGCCTGGCACCGGTTGCGATGGTGATTGATCGGGCACTGGGGATTGTGGCCGGCAGCATGACCACGATCCATGCCTATACCAACGATCAGGTGCTGATCGATCAGCCGCACGCCGATCTCTATCGGGCGCGTTCGGCGACCCAGTCGATGATTCCGACCAAGACCGGCGCCGCAGCGGCGGTCGGTCTGGTATTGCCGCAGCTGGCCGGAAAACTGGACGGTATGGCGGTACGCGTGCCGACCCTGAATGTTTCGCTGGTCGATCTGACCGTACAGGTCATGAAGCCGACCGATGTGGCCACGGTGAATCAGCTGCTGCACGAGGCCGCGAAGACGTTGCCGCCGCAGGTACTGCGGGTCAATCAGGAGCCTCTGGTATCGATCGATTTCAATCACGATCCGACCTCATCGGTGTTCGATGCTACCCAGACCCGGGTGCAGGGTTCGCTGCTCAAGCTGATGGCCTGGTATGACAACGAGTGGGCCTATGCCAACCGCATGCTGGATGTGGCTCTGTACTGGTCACGTGTCTGAAGCGCCGAGCGGAGCTGTGCGATGTTAAGACGAACCAAGATTGTCGCCACACTGGGGCCGGCGAGCCTGTCTGAATCGGTGCTGGCCCGGCTGATCGAGTCCGGCGTCAACATGGTCAGGGTCAACTTTTCCCATGGCGATGCCGACCAGCACCGACAGGTGATCGAGCGGGTACGGTCCATTGCTGCGCAGCAGAACGCGGTTGTGGCGGTGATGGCCGACCTGCAGGGACCCAAGATCCGTATCGGGCGTTTTGCCGCAGGCACCATCGCGCTTCAACCGGGGCAGCATTTCTGTCTGGATGCGGCCTGTCCTCTGGATGCCGGGGACCGCGCACGGGTGGGGCTGACCTACAAGGCGCTGCCTGGTGATTGCGGACCGGGCGACCGGCTGCTGCTCGATGATGGACGGATTCAACTGGAGGTTCTGTCTGTCGTGGGAACGCGCATCGAAACCCGGGTTGAACTCGGTGGGCCGCTCAGCGACAACAAGGGGCTGAACCGCCAGGGGGGCGGGCTGAGTGCGCCGGCACTGACGGAAAAGGATCGCCGTGATATCCAGTTGGCGGCTCAGCTTGATGTCGACTATCTGGCGGTGTCCTTTCCGCGCTCGGCGGATGATATCGAACAGGCTCGGGCCCTGCTGCGCGCGGCCGGTGGGCAGGCGGCGATCATGGGCAAGATCGAACGGGCCGAGCTCGTGCATGACGAAACCGCGCTGCGGGCACTGATCAGTGCCTGTGATGCGGTGATGGTGGCGCGCGGCGATCTTGGGGTGGAGCTTGGCGATGCCGAACTGATCGGTGCGCAGAAACATCTGATTACTCTGGCGCGTCAGCTGAATCGGCCGGTGGTTACGGCCACGCAGATGATGGAGTCGATGATCCATAACAATCTGCCGACCCGGGCGGAAGTCTTCGATGTGGCCAACGCGGTGCTGGATGGGACCGATGCAGTGATGCTGTCGGCGGAAACGGCCACCGGCGACTGTCCGGGGCAGGTGGTACAGGCGATGGCGCGCATCTGCCTCGGTGCTGAAAAACAGCCATCCATTCAGGTGTCGACGCATCGCATGGAGTGGCGGTTCAGCCGGATCGATGAAACCGTGGCAATGGCGGCGATGTATGCGGCCAATCATCTGAAAGGTGTGGTGGCGATTGTCTGTCTGACCGAGACCGGATCGACGCCCTTGTTGATGTCGCGTATCAGCTCGGGACTGCCCATTTACGCGCTCACGCGGCATCCGCGGACGTTGCGCCGCTGTGCGCTCTATCGCGGCGTCGAGGCGCTGCCCTTTGACCTGACGCGGATCCCGCTGATGGATGTCGACCGCAGTGCACTCAAGGAACTGGTGCAGCGGAGGCGCTTGCAGCCGGGAGATCAGGTGATGCTGACGCGGGGTGACCAGATGGGGGTCGAGGCGGGAACCAATACGCTGAAGGTGCTGTAGGTTTAAGGTTCAGGCGTTGCAGTACAGCTGATGCAGGGTTGTGATCAGCGCTTGGGCCTCGGCGCTGGCCAGACGGTAGTAGACGGTCTGGGCTTCCTTGCGTGTGCTGACCAGACCTTCGCGGCGCAGTACCGCCAGATGCTGTGAGAGTGCCGACTGGCTGAGGTCGAGAAAACGGTTCAGCTCGGACACCGAACGTTCCTCCTGCCCCAGATAACAGAGAATCAACAGCCGGTTTTCATTGCTCAGGGCCTTCAGTAGCGCTGCTGCCTGGGTGGCGCTGGCGCGCATGCGGGTAATATCCAGTTGCAGCGGTTCGGACATCGGCATCTCGCAGAAACGGGCGGAAACAGGGGGCTGGGCCCATCCTAGGGAAAAATCCGGAGGCTGACAATCGGTCAGCCTTCCTGATGATGGCCCCAGAAATGTGCCAGCTCTTGCGTAATCCTGGCGCCGAGCTGATCGAGATCGGTGGCGATGCCGATGAAGCCGTCCTCATGGTCTGCAAGACGCACAAGCAGTGGCTGGTCGAGTTCCTGATTCTGAATCGGCAGGGCGTCGAGCGCATCCTCGGGCCATGATAGCCATGCCTGCGCGTCCCCCTGCTGCCACAGCTGTGGCATATGGAAGTGGCAGATTGCGCCCGCGGTCGGTAATTGCTGGTACAAGAGCTGGTGAGCCAGCGCCTGGTCCGATGGCAGGCGTACCCCGCGCGACTGCAGGCTCTGCTGACTGAAGTCGGCCTTGAGCACTTCGCACAGTTCATCTTCGCCGATCTGGCCGAGGTGGCCGGTTTCATCGGCCGTGATCAGGAAACGCTCCGGGTGCACCGGGTGACGACAGCTGAGGTTGCCGAAACTGGCGCCGTTGTAGCGATCGGGCCGCTGGCCCAGAACGCCCAGTTTGCGCAGCAGGCGGCGCCAGCCACACAGGGCCGAGAGGCTGTCACAGGCGGGCAGGGGCTGATGCTGATGACTGAGCTGAAAACAGATGGGGGTGTCGCACATGCCGAGGTATTCCGAAGCGGGTTGGCCTTCAGAAAACCGCAAATCGACACCGGGGTTGTTGTTGCGGATCAATGGCAACAAGAATGTTGAATGGAATGGCTCCTGTTGTTGCGCTGGGTCAGTTGCGCGCCGGAATCGGCGTAATGGTGGCCGAAGGTTGCTGTTCGATCAGGCGCAGCAGCGCGCGCTGACTCAGATGCAGCCATTGGCGGTGATCGCCCGCTTCAAGGTAGACATCGGTACTCAGTGCCAGCGATTCGTCCCAGTAGACCGGCAGGGCATTGGCCATGCCCAGAGGGGAGACGGCGCCTGGTGCGCAGTCGGGAAAGCATTCGCCAACCTCGTGCTCGCTGGCGAGTGTCAGCCTGAGCCCGAGGCGGTGGTTGAGGCGTTCCAGATCGATCTGCTCGGAGCAGGGCAGGACCGCCAGCAGTAGCCCCTGATCCTGGTCTCGTAACAGGATCGCCTTGGCGCAGAGGCGTTCGGGCAGCTCCATCTCGCGAGAGGATTCAAGGGTGGAAGGGCGATAGGGGTGCTCGACCAGTTCATAGGGGATGGCCAGGTCATCAAGCAACCGGTGTATGCGTTGTGAAAGTGCCATGGCCCACCTCCCGTTTTCTCGGCTTTCATTCTGAGTATAGAAGTGGCTGTCCGTCTGGGAGGCGGGTTCGGCCCAACCCTTTGTGGTGGCTTTGCGTAAAAGTTATCGCTTTTTGACCGCATTTGTTGGCGACAAAAGGGTTTTTTCATACCATCAGCAGCTTTGAGTCCATTGTAAGTAATCAATAATGAACGAACACCCGTCCGATATTGCTTCAAATCATTTGATCCTGCGTTTGCGTCGTCTGATGCACAGCCAGCCCGAGCGCACGGCGCAGGTGGCCGAAGGTCTGCGCCTTAGCTGGGGTGAGCTTGGCCAGCGTGTCGATCGGCTTGCCATGGCGTTGCTGAGCTGGGGTGTGGCGGTGCAGGAAAAAGTGGGCATTTTTGCTCAGAACCTGCCCGAATGGACCCAGGTCGATCTGGCATGCCAGTCGGTCCGCGCGGTTTCGGCGCCGGTATATGCCACCAATACGATGCAGCAGCTGGCCTACGTACTGCGTGATGCCGATGTGCGTCTGCTGTTCGTGGGAGAGCAGGAGCAACTGGACAAGGCACAAGCACTCCTGGCGCAGGGTGATACGCCACTGGAGCAGATCGTCGTGCTTGATCCCGGCCTGACCCTCGATCAGGCCCTGCCCGGTGTCTGTTCACTGTCGCAGTT
>CAYWUD010000180.1:0-5261 GCA_964461355.1 uncultured Pseudomonadales bacterium
CTGCAGGCATTCCTGGATGCGGGCCAGCAGCGCAGCGGACTGATCGTCCGATTGCAGCCAGGGACGCAGGTCATGCCCGCCTTCGGAGAAGAGACACAGCTGCAGCTTGCCCTGCTCGGAAACACGCAGGCAGTTGCAGGTGGCGCAGAAATCCTTCGAGTAGGGCATGATCAGCCCGATACGCCCTTCGTAATCGGGGTGCCAGAACTCCTGCGCGGGACCGGCATCGGCGCTGCGCACCTGACGCTGCCAGCCCTGGTCAATCAGCTGCTGACGGATCTCTTCACCGGCGACATGCTGCTCTTCGAAAAACTGCGGCTGATCGCCGGTTTCCATCAGTTCGATAAAACGCAGTGACACCGGGCGGGACTTGATCCAGTCAAGATACTGGCCGAGCTTGTCGCCGTTGAACTGCTTGAGCAGTACCGCATTGATCTTGACCTTGATCCCGAGCTCCAGCGCGCGCGCAATGCCATCAAGACACTCCTGCAGGCGATCATGACCGGTAATCAGCTTGAACTGGCTCGGCTCGAGACTGTCGATACTGATATTCATGGAATCGAGACCGGCCTCATGCCAGCTGTCGATGCGCTCGGGCAGCTTGTAACCGTTGGTGGTAATGGCCACCGTGCGGATACCCGGAATGTTCTTGATGGTGCGGATAATGTCCGGCAGGTCCTGACGCAAAGAAGGCTCACCGCCGGTCAGACGGACCTTGCGCGTACCGGCACTGGCAAACACCTCGATCAGACGGCGCAGCTCGGGCAGTGACAGCGGATCCGGACGGCAGGCTTTTTTTTCATAGCCGTTGGGCAGGCAGTAATTGCACTTGAAGTTGCAGACTTCGGTCAACGACAAACGCAGGTAGGGGAACGTGCGCCCGAACGTATCTTGCAAAATTGTCATCTCAACACCTTTCCAAACACGGGAGGCGGTTGAATTTCTTCAACAACCCTTGAGACGCTTTTCGGTCTCGGGCACTGGGGCCATATAACGCGGTTACTTAGGCCAGCAGTGCTCGGCGTTTAATCAATTAAAGTTATTAGTAGTACCGGCTTGCACCGGACTTGGGTGCAGTATACCGGCACCGTAACAGGAAACAAGCCCTACTATTTTAGTAAACAATTATTCTCCACCGAGAATGAACTGATGTACTGCTGATAAATTGCCGGCTGTTATACCAGCTTTGCTGCGCAGCGGATAGGGATTTTTACCCAACCAACAGGTACAATCCGCATCCCACAAGGCCCTGACCGACAGCCCATGACGCACCCCATCAGCGCACCCAACCAGACACCGTTACTTGGTCTGGCCGCCTACAGCGGCACCGGCAAGACCACCCTGCTCGAACAGCTGATCAGCCAGCTGCACCGGCACGGTCTGCGCCTCGGTCTGATCAAGCATTCTCACCATCAGCTTGAACTCGATGAGCCGGGCAAAGACAGTTATCGTCTGCGCCACGCAGGCTGCCTTGAAACCGTGCTGGCCACGCCCGAGCGCAGCATTCATTTCGTTGAACGCCCCGAGCCCCACGACACCCTGCTCGAAGAACAGCTGGCTCTGCTTAACGGCCCGCTGGACCTGATTCTGGTGGAGGGCTTTCGCCATCAGCCCTTCCCCAAGATCGAACTGCGCCGCAGCGGCATAACACGGCCGCTGCTCTGTCTGAACGATCCGACCATCATAGCGCTCGCCAGCGACGGGCCCGTACCCGAAGCCCCGGCGGAACTGGCACGCCTTGATCTGAATCGCCCCGACCTGATCTGTGCCTTTATTCTGCGCTGGCTGGCGCAACAGCCTGCGGGCGATAACCTCAGCACCACGGGCACCTAAAGCGACCCTGTCCGGTTGCAATTGCGAACAACGCGTCAAGAACAACTGACGCCGGCGGGCCTGCGCGTTAGAATCGCCCGAACGAGCTGCCACTGCTCCCGTGGCAAGCCAAGAACAGGAAGCTGACGATGATCGATTGCTGCGCCGAACCGGGCCTTCTTTCCATTGACGATGCGCGCGCCCGTCTGCTGGCGGCCATCGAACCGCTGGACTGCACCGAACTTCGCCCTTTGGAAGCACTGGTGGGGACCACCCTGGCCGAAGCGATTCGCTCGCCGCTGAACGTGCCGCCCTACCCCAACTCCTCAATGGATGGTTACGCCCTGCGTGCGGCCGATTTGACAGACACCGACCAGCTGCGTCTGGTCGGCAATGCATTCGCCGGCCACCCCTTTACCGGCACCGTGCCAGCGGGCGGCTGCGTACGCATCATGACCGGCGGTCAACTGCCGGACGACTGTGACACCGTGGTGATGCAGGAACAGACCCGAGCCGAAGGCGAGCAGATTTTCTTTGCCGTCAAACCAGCGGCAGGCAACAGCGTACGCCCGACCGGCGAGGACATTCAGGCCGGAGCAACCATTCTCGAGCCGGGCCACCGGCTCGGTTACGCCGAAATCGGTCTGCTGGCCTCACTGGGCATTACCGAAGCACGGGTACAGCGCAAACCGGTCGTGGCCCTCTTTTCCACCGGTGACGAACTGGTGTTGCCGGGCGATCGCCTCGGGCCGGGCCAGATCTACGACAGCAACCGCTACGCGCTGAAAGCAGCCCTGCAGGAACTGGCTGTCGAGATTCTCGATCTTGGCCGTATCCTTGATGATCCTCAGGCCATTCGTGACGCGTTCGTCCAAGCCGACCGCGAGGCCGATCTGATCCTCACCTCCGGCGGTGTATCCGTGGGCGAAGCTGACTTTACCCGCCAGATTCTCGAAGAACTCGGGGATACCGGCTTCTGGAAGATCAATATCAAGCCCGGCAAACCGCTGGCTTTCGGACGCCTGCCGCACAGCTATTACATCGGCCTCCCCGGCAACCCGGTATCAGCACTGGTAACCTTCGATCTGTTTGCCCGTGCCGCCATCGATCAGCTGCAGCGCCGACCGGTCAACGATCTGCCGCTGATGACTGCCCAGCTGGACGGCAACCTGAAAAAACGCCACGGGCGCCGCGAATTCCAACGCGGTGTGCTGAGCTGGAATCAGGGCCGGCCCGAGGTGCGCTGCACCGGCAACCAGAGTTCCGGCGTCCTCAGTTCGATGAGTCAGGCCAACTGCTACATCGTCCTGCCCGAGGACAACCGGGGTGCTGCGTCCGGCGATACCGTGCTGGTACTGCCGTTCAACGCCCTGCGTCATTGATGATCTAGACGTTGTCATTGTTTTCTGCGGGCCGAAGGGCCCGCTGCAGTATTAAAGGAATGCCCCCGGCATGCTGAACAACGAACTCCTCGCCCAGCTCAAGTCCGACCTGCGTGCGCAGAAGGAAAAATTCCTCGGCCAGGTCAAAGGCACCAACGGTCGCTTCGGTTTTGTCGTCCTCGATGACGGTCGCGAATTCTTTCTGCCACCCGAAGAGATGGACAAGGTGCTGCCCGAAGACCGGGTAGAAGTGACCCTGGAAACCGACCCCAAAAATGACAAGCGCCAGTCTGCAGCGATCTATGCGCTGATCGAAAGCAGCCTGGACCGCCTGCTCGGCCGCGTGATCCGCCGGGGCAAGCATCTCTTTTTCGAACCCGATCATCCCCGCCTCAAGCGCTGGGCCTTTATTCCGCCCAAACAGGCGATGGAGCTGAATGAACAGCAGTACGTCATCGCCCATGTCAGCGAGCACCCGTTCAAGCAGGGGCGTTTTCAGGTACGGGTCGCCGAGGTGATCGGTGATGAAGAGACCCGCGGTATCGAAGCGCTGTACGCACTGCGCAAACACGATCTGGCCGATGCCTTCAGCAGCGAGGAACTGGCTGCCGCCGAGGCACTTGAGGCGCCCGCAAATGAATCCTTTGCGCGGGAAGACCTGACCGCCCTGGCATTTGTCACCATCGACAACGCCAGCACCCGCGACATGGACGATGCGCTCTACGCCGAAGCCGGCGATGACGGCTGGACCCTGTATGTCGCCATTGCCGATCCGGATGCCTGGATCGCTGCGGGCTCGGCCCTCGACCGGGCCGCCCACAGCCGTGCCACCAGCATCTACCTACCGGGCCATACGGTACCGATGCTGCCGCCGAGGCTGAGTGAAGAACTCTGCTCGCTCAAACCCGGCGAGATCCGCCTGGCACTCTGTTGCCGGATGCAGATCGATACCCGCGGTCACATCCGTGATTACCGCTTCATGCCGGTGCGCATGCGCTCGGCCGCCAAACTCAGTTATCCGGAAGTAAGCGCCTGGATCGATGGCGATCCGACCCGCCTTGCCGGCCTCACGCCCGAGGTGTATCGCTCGCTTGAAGCGCTCAAGGCCCTGCACCCGGCCCTCAACAGCAACCGTGAAATGCACGCAATCCTGTTCGAGGATCGCCCGGATTTTCGCTACGAGCTCGATGATGCGCTGAAACTCAAGGCGATCCATCGCGAAGAACGCTCCAGCGCCCAGAAACTGGTCGAAGAATGCATGCTCAGCGCCAACCGCTGTGCCAGCGCGCTGCTGAGCACACAACCGCAGGGGCTGTTTATCTGCCACCCGGGCTTCAAGGCCGAGCGGCGCGAAGCGATCGCCCAGCTGCTCGCCGAGCATCTGAGCGACTTTGCCCCCGAACGGCTCGAAACGCTCGACGGTTACAAGGAGCTGCTCGGCCTGCTTGAAGCACGTGACGACGGTGCGGCCCTTCGCAGCATTCTGACCCGCTCGCTCGAGCGCAGCTACCTGAGCTACGAGCCGGCCCCGCACTACGGGCTGGGCTTTGAGTCCTACACCACCTTCAGCTCGCCGATCCGCAAATATCAGGATCTGTGCGTACACCGGCTGATCAAACGCACCTTCGCCGGTGCACAGGACTCCTGGCAGGCCGACGCTGAGCTTCCCGCACAGCTGCTCGAGGCAGTACAGACCGCACGGCGCGCCTGTAGCGAAACCGAACGCTGGCTCTGCTGTGACTATCTCGCGGCCCAGGGTGAAGCCTGCTTCAGTGGCCATATCATTGGCGTCAACCCGAACGGCTTCAATGTCCGCCTCGACGACAACGGCATTGTCGGCTTTGTCAGCTGCAAGAGTCTGGAGCAGAAATTCAGTTTCGATCCGACCTACCACCGTCTGCACAACGACAACCTGCAGTTCGAGCTTGATCAGGCCGTCGAAGTCAGCCTGCTCGAGGTCAGTCAGCCGGGACGGCGCATTCTGTTTCGACTGCGGCCGTAATCGGGAGGGGCGCGTAAGCGCCCTTTTTTAATGCCCCTTTTTTAATGCCCCGCCCCCTGCGCACA
>CAYWUD010000181.1:0-1503 GCA_964461355.1 uncultured Pseudomonadales bacterium
CTTGAGAAACAGTTCGCCTGAAATTTTCAGGCAATGCAGGTCGGTTTCGGCGCGAACCGTGGCCGAACGGGGCTTGGAGGTGAGGGCGGCCATTTCGCCGATCAGGGCGTTGCGGCCGCGCACGATATGCAGGTCATCACTGTCGTTGCAGCCAAGAATGGCCACTTCGCCCTCGGTGATCAGGTAGACGCTGTCGTCGTTGTCGCCCCGGTGAAAGAGGATGCTGCCGGCTTCGAAATGCAGCGCCTCACTGGTGAAGGCGAGCAGCTTGAGCGAGCAGCATGGCAGTTTGGCAAAGAGCGGCAGCTTGGCCAGCAGAGCCACTTCTTGATCGACGAGGGACATGGCGTCACCCTGGCTGATAAATCTGGGGTTAGGCTATTCCTGTTGCTGCAGGCAGGCAAGTATCAGGTATGAAAGCGCTCCACCAGCGCGTGCAGCTCGCCAGCGAGTTCGGTCAGCTCTCGACAGGCCTGCTCGATCGATTGCACGGCGCTTTCCGAACGGTAACAGATCTCGGAAATGTTGTTGATGTTGCAGGATATCTCCTGGGATACGGACATCTGCTGATCGGCCGCGGTGGCGATCTGGTTGTTCATGTCGTTGATCAGGTACACCGATTCGGCAATGCGGTTGAGACTCTGACCTGCTTCATCGGCTTCGGTCACGGTGCGCTCTGCGGCTTCGCCCCCTTCACTCATCACGCCAACTGCGAGGCGGGTGCCGGTTTGCAGGCGTTCGATCATCGCCTGTATTTCCTGGGTCGAACTCTGCGTCTTTTGAGCCAGCCCGCGCACTTCGTCAGCCACAACGGCAAAGCCGCGCCCCTGCTCACCGGCACGGGCAGCTTCGATCGCCGCATTCAGGGCCAGCAGGTTGGTTTGATCGGCGATGTCACGAATCACGTCAAGCACCTTGCCGATCGCAACGCTGTCCTGTTCGACCCGGGCAATGGCGTCCTGGGCGCTGAGCATTTTCTGCTGCAGATCACGTACGGCCGATATGGCGCGTTCAAGTACGGACGTGCCGCTGCGGGTATCTTCCTGCGCACTGTTGGCGGCGGCGGCGGCCTTGTTGGCATTGCGGCTGACTTCCTCGACCGCGTGGGACATCTGCGTGGTCGCGGTAGCGACCATTTCGGTTTCGTGCGACTGGTTACCGATGCCCTGATGCGTTTCTGATGCAATTTCAGTCAGCGTGCTGCTCTCCTGGGTCAGGCGCTGGCACGCCTGCGCCACCTCGCCAATGACCTTGTTGAAGGTCTCCAGCATCGAGGCAAATGCGCGGGTGACCTGGGCGATCTCGTTGCTGCCACTGCTGCTCAGGCAGGGGCGCAGATCATGATGCTGTTCGGCGGTCTCCATTGCCTGCTGCAACCGGCCGAGAGGACGGGTGATCGAGCGAATGATGAAATAGCTCAGGATCAGGGTGGCGAGGAATATCAGCAGGGTGGCGCCGAGAAACCAGGTCAGCCGAGTCTGGTAGATGGCGCGTGCAAGCAGA
>CAYWUD010000181.1:1513-5225 GCA_964461355.1 uncultured Pseudomonadales bacterium
GTGCATCTGCAGTTCGACCAGCGCGGAGATCTTGGCGGTCAGTGGATCGATATGGGCATACAGGGGCCCATTGAAGCGGGCCAGCTGACCTTCATTCTGATTGTTCATCGCGCTCAGGGTCTGCTTGATGCGGGCAAACTCGCCTGAAGCCAGACCCATCAGGCGCTCGATCTCGCTGGCGAGGCGCTGTTCGGCGGCTGAAGGGGGGGATGACTGCATTTTTTGCGCGCTGTAGCGTTGCCATTTGGCCTTGATCTGTTCTTCGGCCTTCTCAAGCTGACTGAGTGCTTCTGCCGGAGTGATGATGTTGTTATCGGCCTTGTTGACCGCATCGATCATCAGTACGGCGTAATCGTCCGCTACCGATTTCAGGGTGCCCATGGGAATCACCCGTTCATCATAGATGCGGCCAATGCAGTCGCGAATTTCGCGAAAACTGATCATCGAGCTGTAGACCAGAACGGCAATCATCAGCAGCGGGAGCAGAACCAGAATGACCAGGCGCTGGCCAACAGAAAGATTATTCATGAGCGGTATCCCGAAAGGCCCCAAGGCGAGCAAACACTACTGCATTGAGTGTAGATAACCGATTTGAGGCTTTGCTCGCCTATATGACCTACTACATGTTCGGGTAATTGGGGCCGCCACCGCCTTCGGGGGGCACCCAGCGAATATTCTGCGATGGATCCTTGATGTCACAGGTTTTGCAGTGGACGCAGTTCTGCGCATTGATCTGCAGATAAGGGCGGTCGTCTGCGTCATACAGCACCTCATACACCCCGGCCGGGCAGTAGCGTTGGGCCGGTTCCTGCCAACGCTGAAGATGCAGGGTGACCGGGAGTTCGGGGTCGATCAGCTGCAGATGGCAGGGTTGATCTTCACGGTGGTTGGTATTGGCCAGGTAGACCGAACTGGGGCGATCGAAGGTCAGAACGCCGTCAGGTTTGGGATAAAAGGGTGGCCTTGCCTCCTGAACCGATTTGAGCTTGGCAAAATCGGGGACCGAATCGTGCCAGGTCCAGGGGGGATGCCCGCCCAACAGGTTGATATCAAGGTAGGCAAGTGCGGCTCCGAGCTTGAGTCCGAAGCGGTGCTGGAAGGGCACGAAATTGCGCTGAGTGCGCAGCTCGCGATAGAGGCTTGAATGCTTGAACTCGGCGGCGAATGCGGTGAGATCCAGCGGCTGCTCCTGATCCTCAGCCTGCAGAGCGTTGAACAGGGTGTCCGCACCGAGCATGCCCGAGCGCATGGCGCAGTGTATGCCCTTGATCTTGCCGGCGTTGAGCGTGCCTGCATCATCGCCGAGCAGCAGGCCGCCGGGAAAATCCATTCGGGGCAGCGACTGCAGCCCGCCCTTGACCAGTGCGCGGGCACCGTAGCCGATGCGCTCTCCGCCTTCGATATGTGCGCGTATGGCGGGGTGGGTCTTGTAACGCTGAAACTCCTTGAACGGATCAAGGTGCGGGTTGCGGTAACAGAGATCGGTCACCAGACCCAATACGATCTGCTGATCATTGAGGTGATAAACAAACCCGCCGCCGGTACTGGCGGTTTCACTCAGCGGCCAGCCCGCTGAATGTACGACCAGACCCGGGGTGGTGCGCCCGGCCGGCATCTGCCAGATCTCCTTGATACCCAGGGCGTAATGCTGAGGATCGCGTCCCCGCACCAGACCGAAGCGACGAATTGCCTGTTTGCCAAGGTGACCACGACAGCCTTCGCAGAGCAGCGTGGCTCGGGCGCGAATCGCCATGGCCGGCGTAAAACCGGCCAGCTCCTGACCTTCACGGCTACGGCCAAGTTCGCCGGTGACAACACCCTGAACGCGCTTGTCTTCAATCAGCAGGGATTGAGCGCTGAACCCTGGAAATATCTCCGCACCCAGGGCGCTGGCCTGCTCGGCCAGCCAGCGGCACAGATTTCCGAGGCTGATGATGTAGTTGCCCTGGTTGTGCATGCTCCGCGGCTGCAGGAGTCGGGGAATCGCGCGGTGTGTGTCGGCGGCGGACAGATACAGCATCTGTTCCCGGGTTACCGGTTGCTCGACAGGTGCGCCGCGCGTGCGCCAATCGGGAAAAAGGTCATCCAGTGCCGAGGGCTCAAATACAGCGCCCGAAATGATATGGGCGCCCACTTCCGAGCCCTTTTCAAGGATGCATACCGACAGTTCATGTCCCGAGCTTTTCGCCTGTTGCAACAGGCGACAGGCGGCGCTCAGACCGGCAGGCCCGGCACCCACAATCAGTACATCGAACTCCATTGTCTCCATGATTCGAGTCCTCCCCCGAAACGGCTCGATAAAAACTTAGGAAAGCCAGCTATTGCGCTGATTTTATTGTTATTTGTTCTTTCTGAGGCTGCTGAGAGGCGGTCCCTCGTCGACAGGTAAGCGCCATAATTAGTCTATATTGAGAATGATTCAGCCGACCCGCAGAGTTATCTGTGTTCAGTATGGGCGTTGACCGGGGAGAGCGCGTATGAAAATTCTGGTGCCGATCAAACGAGTGATCGACTACAACCTCAAGGTGCGTGTCAGGGATGACCATGCGGACGTTGACCTGACCAACCTCAAGATGGCGATCAATCCGTTCTGTGAAATAGCCCTTGAGGAGGCTGTGCGACTCAAGGAACAGGGGGTGGCGGATGAGATCGTGGCGGTTTCCATTGGCCCGGAACAGGCACAGGAACAGCTGCGTGGTGCGCTCGCGCTGGGGGCCGACCGCGCCATGCTGCTGCGGTGCGACAGGATGCCCGGCCCGCTGGCCGTTGCCAAGCTGTTACAGGCGCTGGTGCTGCGTGAATCACCCGAGCTGGTGCTGCTGGGCAAACAGTCGATCGACAGTGACAACAATCAGGTGACGCAGATGCTCGGGGCGCTGCTCGATTGGCCCCAGGCGCTGTTTGCATCCGAGGTGCGGATGCAGGAGCAGCGCCTGCAGGTGACCTGCGAAGTCGATGGTGGGCTCAGAACCCAGGAGCTGGGCCTGCCTGCCGTGGTCAGTGTGGATCTTCGGCTCAACGAGCCCCGTTTTGCCAGTTTGCCGAACATCATGCAGGCCAAGCGCAAGCCGCTCGAGGTTGTGGACGCGGATACCTTCGGTATCGATCTTACGGGACAGCTCGAGCTGGTCGAGGTGGTGCCGCCGCCCAAGCGCCAGGGCGGCAGCAAAGTGGCCGATGTTGACGAGCTGATCGATCAATTACGCAATCACGCCAAGGTGATCTCATGAGCATACTGGTCGTTGCCGAACACACAAACCGGGCACTGAGCCCTGTAACCCGGGCGGCCGTCACTGCGGCACGGGCGATCGATGCCGATGTTCAGCTGCTGGTGGCAGGCTCCGAGTGCAGTGCAGCCGCGGATCAGGCTGCATCCATTGAGGGCGTCAGCACGCTGCTGGTCGCGGATCAGCCCTGTTATCAGGCCCAGCTACCCGAGCAGATTGCCCTGCTGGTGCAGTCGATTGCGGACCGTTATACCCATATCCTGGCGCCGGCGACCAGCAACGGTAAGGGCTTGATCCCGCGCCTGGCCGCATTGCTGGATGTTGAGCCCCTGAGTGATGTCACTGCGGTACTGGCCCCTGATCTCTTTCAGCGGCCGATCTATGCTGGCAACGCCTTGGCCACCTTTCGTAGCCGGGCGCCGATCAAGCTTCTGAGTATTCGTGCCAGTGCCTTCGATCTGGCCCCGACTGCATCAGAGCGTGCT
>CAYWUD010000182.1:0-5212 GCA_964461355.1 uncultured Pseudomonadales bacterium
CCACCAGTTTCACCTTCTTGGCCCGCTCGACCTGCTGGAAGGCGCGCAGATTGGCCGTTTCCTCCTCTTCGCGGGCAATCTTGCGTTCGATTTCGACGCGCTGGGAGCGTGTTTCGACCACCGATTTACGTGCTTCCTCGATGGCCGCTTCCTTGTCCATCTCCTGCTGGGAGATCTCTTTTTCGGTGCGCACGCGCTCGGTTTCCTGGGCGCGGGCCACTTCTTCGCGCTGGATCACCAGCTGACGCTCGTTGGCGATCTTGGTCAGTTCGACCTCGACACTGACGGTTTCACGTTTTTTGCCTACTTCTTCTTCTGCCTGCAGGCGCGCCATGTCGGCCATGCGCGCATATTCCTGGCGTTTTTCCTCGGCCAGCGCTTCTTCCTGAGCCTGAATCACGTCGATTTCGCGTTTTACCCGGGCACGGTTTTCCGCGTCCTGTTTTTCCAGCTGCTTGCGGTTGGCTTCGGCCTCGACGTTTTTCTTCTTGATCAGGGTTTCTTCATCCTGACGGATCGCATTGGTCTCGATGTTCTTGTTGGCGGTGATCGAGGCGATCTTGCGAATCCCCTCCACGTCGAGAATGTTCTGCGGGTCATGGGCCTCGAAGGCGGTCTGGTCGATCTTGTCGATCACCACGTCGTAGATCTTGAAGCCGTCCATTTCACTGCCGATCACTTCGACCACGGCATCGCGAAAATCACGGCGATTGGTCAGCAGCTCCTCGAACTCGAAGCGTTTCACCGCCGTCTTCAGTGCTTCGGAGAATTTCGGCTGGAAGTGGCTGCGCAGGCCATCCTGATCGGAGGCACCGTCGGTGGTGAACAGCTTGGCCACCCGCACGATATCTTCTTCCTCGTGATTGACGCCGATATAGAAGTCCACCTTCAGGTCGGCGCGGATGTTGTCCTTGCAGTGCAGGCCTTCGTATTCCTCGCCTTCCTGATCCTTGCGGCCGCTGCGGATCACGGAGATCTTCTTGCGCGTGATGTCCATGTATTCACAGCGGTTGATCACCGGCCAGACGAAGGTGCCGGTCAGGGTGGCGCGGGTGCTGGTGCTGCCGTTGACGATCAGCGCTTCACCTTCGCGGCGAATCTTGCGGTAGCGGCTGGTCAGAAACAGCAGGATGACCAGCGCCAGAACGGCGGTGGCAAGCAGAAAAAACGAACTCTCTTCCATGATCAACTCCATTGATTATGCCGGTGGCTCGGGGTGGAGCCGGTTCTGTTAATCCGTCAGGGGCGTGGTGCGGTGGTCTCGTGTTTGGCGACCCGATAGCGTTTCTGGGCGCTGTCGAAGGCAAGGATCAGGACATGATCGCCATAGCGAATGTCGTCCTGGGTCGTGCAAAAGACATCCAGCAGGTTTTCCCGCGCGCCGCAGGTCACGGCGATCTCGCCATTGCAGATGCCGACGCGTCCGCTGCGTACCTCGCCGGTCATGCCGATGTAGTTGATGCGGGCAAAGGCACGCTCGCGATCGAGCAGGGGCATCAGAGGTTTGAGCGCCAGCGCAGCACCATAAAGTGCGGCGAGCAGCACGACGGGCAGAGTCAGCAGGGCCAGCAGCTGATAGGGCAGCCCCGAAAGCCAGGGCGTGAGCAGATAACGATCGAGGTAGTAGAGCAGCACGCTGGCGATAAAAAGGGTACAGGTCAGGCTGATCACCAGCGGTACGCGGGTGATACCGACCGGCAGCAGGACCGAGGAACTGAGGTCGAGGTCGGTATCGAGATCGGCGTCGGCCTGACCGAAATCGGGTATCCAGTCATCGAGCAGGCCTGTGGTCAGCGAAAGCAGCATCAGCAGCAGGAAGAACAGGCAGGGCGCTGCCGTGAGAATAACGGGAAAGGAAAACAGGTTGGCGAGCAGTTCCATCTGAGTCTCCGTGGGAGCGCGCTCGGAGCGGCCGTATCGATCCGTGATACGGGGTCATGGGGGGCCTGAGCCCGACGAGGGTCAGTCTACGAAGCCGGTGTACTCAGGGTCAACCGGTACACAAGGCGGCAATGCAGATTTGCCGGTCAGCGCATACGTTGGGCAAAAAATTGACTTAACTGGGATAAAGCGGGCGGTTCGGTGTGCACAGGCGGCAGCCGACAGAGGCCCTGGACGATGGATAGCGAGCACGACTTTCAAAAGGATCAGTTATGAGCGATGCAGGCAAGTGCCCGTTTGCGGGCAGGACTCAGGCCGCGGGCGGCGGTACATCGAACCGTGATTGGTGGCCCGATCAGCTTAATCTCGGCATGTTGCACCAGAATCCGGATGCCGGTAACCCTCTGGGCAAGGCGTTCGATTACGCGCAGGCATTCGACCAGCTCGATCTGGCCGCGCTGAAACAGGATCTCTACCAGTTGATGAGCGACTCGCAGGAGTGGTGGCCGGCCGACTACGGCCACTACGGGCCGCTGTTTATCCGCATGGCCTGGCACAGTGCCGGCACCTATCGTACCGGCGATGGCCGTGGTGGCGCAGGCTCGGGCAGCCAGCGTTTTGCGCCGCTTAACAGCTGGCCGGATAACGTCAACCTCGACAAGGCACGCAGACTGCTGTGGCCGATCAAACAGAAATACGGCAATCATATTTCCTGGGCCGACCTGATGATTCTGGCGGGCAACTGTGCGCTCGAATCGATGGGCTTCAAGACCTTCGGGTTTGCCGGTGGGCGTGAGGATATCTGGGCTCCGGAAGAGGATATCTATTGGGGTGCAGAAACCGAGTGGCTTGGCGATGAGCGTTATTCCGGCGAGCGCGACCTCGATAATCCGCTGGCGGCGGTACAGATGGGGCTGATCTATGTGAACCCCGAAGGCCCCAATGGTGTTCCGGATCCGGTGGCTTCGGGGCGGGATGTGCGCGAAACCTTTGCGCGCATGGCGATGGATGATGAGGAAACCGTGGCGCTGGTCGCCGGTGGTCACACCTTCGGTAAATGCCATGGTGCCGGCGACGCGGCCCATGTCGGCCCGGAACCGGAAGGCGCCCCGCTGGAGCAGCAGGGGCTGGGTTGGAAAAGCAGCTTCGGCAGCGGGCATGGCGGTGACACCATCTCCAGCGGTATCGAGGGGGCCTGGAAGGCGAATCCGACCCGCTGGGATATGGGGTATCTGAACACGCTGTTCAAATACGAGCGGGAGCTGGTGAAAAGCCCGGCAGGGGCCAACCAGTGGCTGGCCAAGGATGTGGCTGACGAGGACATGGTGGTCGATGCCCATGACCCGAGCAAAAAGCATCGGCCGATGATGACCACGGCGGATCTTTCGCTGCGTTTTGATCCGGGCTTCGAACCGATTGCGCGGCGCTTTCAACAGGACCCGGAGGCGTTTGCCGATGCCTTTGCCCGGGCCTGGTTCAAACTGACCCATCGGGATATGGGGCCGCGGGCGCGGTATCTGGGGCCAGAAGTCCCGGCCGAGGAGCTGATCTGGCAGGATCCGATTCCGGCGCTCGATCATGCCCTGATCGATGCGGCCGAGTGTGCTGCGCTCAAGCGCGAGATTCTCGATTCGGGACTGTCGATCGCACAACTGGTGGCTACGGCCTGGGCGTCGGCTTCGACCTTCCGTGGATCGGACAAGCGGGGCGGGGCCAACGGTGCGCGGATTCGTTTAAGCCCGCAGAAGGATTGGGCCGTCAACGAGCCGGCTCAACTGCAGCATGTGCTGAGCGTGCTCGAGCGCATCCAGCAGGGCTTCAATGCCGCCCAGTCGGGGGGCAAGCGCGTGTCGCTGGCAGATCTGATCGTGCTGGGTGGCTGTGCGGCGATCGAACGGGCGGCAGAACGGGCCGGGCATGCCCTGAGCGTACCCTTTACGCCGGGCCGGATGGATGCCAGCCAGGATCAGACCGATGTCGTGTCCTTTGCTGTACTGGAGCCGGTGGCCGACGGTTTTCGTAACTACCAGAAAGGGGCGATGCGTATCGGTGCCGAGCACCTGCTGCTGGATCGGGCGCAGCTGCTGACCCTGAGTGCACCCGAGATGACGGTGCTGCTCGGTGGCTTACGTGTGCTGGGCGCCAATGTCGGCGGCAGTAAACAGGGCGTCCTCACCCGGCAGCCGGAAACGCTGACCAACGACTTTTTTGTCAACCTGCTCGATATGGCTACGGAATGGCGACCGGTGGCCGATGACCCCGGCAGCTATGTGGGCTATGACCGTGCCAGCGGGTCGCCGAAATGGACCGCGTCACGCGTTGATCTTGTATTCGGTGCCAATTCCCAGCTGCGCGCGCTGGCCGAGGTCTATGCCCAGGATGATGGGCTGGCGCTGTTCCTGGAGGAGTTTGTCGCGGCCTGGAACAAGGTGATGAATCTCGATCGGTTTTAGCGGCCTGAGTGCGAGGGTGTAAACCAGAGATGCCGGCGTTTTCAGCGCCGGCATCTCTGTTTCCGAGGGTATGGGGGGCACTGTCGCCTTATTCGATGTTCTGCACCTGTTCGCGCATCTGTTCGATCAGTACCTTCAGCGTCACTGCGCGGGTGGTCAGATCGGCATCAATGCTCTTGGAGCCGAGGGTATTGGCTTCGCGGTTGAGTTCCTGCATCAGGAAGTCGAGGCGACGACCGATCGAGCCCTTGCTGCCGAGAACGCGGCGTACTTCCGTCACATGGGTGCTGAGACGATCGAGTTCCTCATCGACATCGGCTTTCTGGGCCAGCAGTACCAGTTCCTGTTCCAGACGGTTCTCGTCCACTTCGATGCAGGCGTCCTTGAGACGCTGCTGCAGTTTTTCCCGTTGCAGCTGCAGCAGTTCGGGCAGGCGCGGGCGGATGACGTCGACTTCGGCCAGAATGGCGTCCAGTCGCTGCTCGATAAAGCTCTTCAGGGCGGCGCCTTCGCGCTGGCGCATCGCTTTGAGCTGTTCGAGGACATGCGGGAATTCGGCCAGGGCGTCGGCCGCGATCTGCTGGAAGTCGACGCTGGTGCTTTGCAGTACACCCGGCCATTGCAGGGCTTCGAGCGGATTGACCTTGGCGGTGCGCGGGAACAGGGCCTGGACCTGAGCACAGGCAGCCTGCAGCTGCTCGAGGCGCTCTTTGTCGACGGCAATTTCCGGTGCGGCCTGTTCATCGAGCTTTAGACGCAGGGTGCACTCGACCTTGCCGCGCGAGAGGGCGTTGCGCAGCGCTTCACGCACCCGCAATTCCAGTTCGCGCAGGTTGTCGGGCAGGCGCAGGTGGGGCTCCAGATAACGGTGGTTGACG
>CAYWUD010000183.1:0-5199 GCA_964461355.1 uncultured Pseudomonadales bacterium
GCAAGGCTGTGGCGCTGCTCGTGGACCAGTTCGGGCAGATCGCTGTCGTTCTCCGGAGCGGTTTCGTTAAGGCTGGACAGGCGAATAAAGGCGGTTTCAGTGAGAACCGCCTGATCCAGAGAGTCCTGACGCAGTACGCCGCTGTAGCGCAGATAGCCTTCGTCACCGAGCCAGAGCAGGGTGGCGAACCCTGCGCGGTGGCGTGCGGTCGGTATACCGTATTCGTCGACACCCTGGGGGCCGACGATATCTTCCACGTACAGGCTTTCGCGGCGCGGAAACTGGCTGTACAGCCTGAGCAGCGCCCAGGCACAGTCGTGATAGAAATCGTCGATATGGATGTCGGCCATGGGCTTTCGTTACTGCTGGTAGGTTTCCAGAAAACGCGCCAGCTTGCCGATCGCGAGTTCGAGATCCTCGGTGCGCGGCAGGGTGACGATGCGCAGGTGGTCATGCTGCGGCCAGTTGAAGCCGGTCCCCTGGACGACCAGTATCTTCTGCTGCTTGAGCAGGTCGAGCACCAGTTTTTCGTCGTCGTGAATCTTGTAGCGCTTGCTGTCGAGGCGCGGGAACATGTACAGCGCGCCTTTGGGTTTGACACAGCTGACGCCGGGAATATCGTTGAGCAGCTCCCAGGCACGGGTGCGCTGTTCGCACAGGCGTCCGCCCGGGGCGACCAGATCGTTGATGCTCTGGTAACCGCCCAGCGCGGTCTGGATGGTCAGCTGGGCCGGGACGTTGGCGCACAGGCGCATCGAGGCGAGCATGTTCAGCCCTTCGATGTAACCGCCGGCCTTGTGCTTGGCGCCGCTGACCACCATCCAGCCGGAACGAAAACCGGCGGCTCGGTAGGATTTGGACAGGCCGTTGAAGCTGACGGTCAGCAGGTCATCCGAGAGCGAAGCCAGCGCCACGTGCTCGGCTTCATCGTAGAGAATCTTGTCGTAGATTTCGTCGGCAAAGATGACCAGACTGTGCTCGCGCGCAATCTGCACGATCCCTTCCAGAATCTCACGCGGATACACGGCGCCGGTCGGGTTGTTGGGGTTGATGACGACGATGCCGCGGGTCTTGTCGGTGATCTTGCTGCGGATGTCATCAAGATCGGGATACCAGTCGGATGACTCGTCCTTGATGTAATGCACCGCGCGCCCACCGGAGAGGTTTACCGCAGCGGTCCACAGCGGATAATCCGGCGCCGGAATCAGCATTTCGTCGCCGTTGTTCAGCAGTGCCTGCATCGCCATCACGATCAGCTCACTGACGCCATTGCCGATATAGATATCGTCGATGGTCACTTCCGGGAAGTTCTTTTCCTGACAGTACTGCATGACTGCCTTGCGCGCGGAAAAGAGTCCCTTGGACTCGCAGTAACCCTGCGCCAGCGGCAGGTTGTAAATCATGTCCTGAATCAGTTCTTCCGGCACATCGAAGCCGAACGGGGCCGGGTTGCCGATGTTGAGCTTGAGAATGCGCTGCCCCTCTTCCTCCAGACGACGGGCTTCTTCCATTACCGGTCCACGGATGTCGTAGCAGACGTTGGCCAGTTTGTTGGATTTGTCGTAAAGCTGCATATGTAGTCCGGAATCACCGCTGTGTGGAAGGGGGCGTCGGGGCTCTGGCGCCGCGACATGTGAATCTTAATACCGCAAAAGCCGCTCCGAAGTCGAGCGGTTAAACGGTAAAAGTCGGTGCTTTCTCTTAAGATAAGGAAAATCCGAAATGCTTTTCAAATGTGGAGGCCGCAGGTGAGTGAAGACGCTGCATTCTGGACGACATTGAGCGAGGAGGAATGGCGACAACGCCTGGGGCCCGAGCGTTACCGGATCTGCCGTCAGCATGGTACCGAGCCACCGGGTTCGGGCTGCTGGCTGGCCGAAAAGCGCTCCGGCATCTATTGCTGTGCGGGCTGCGCGTTACCGCTGTTTCGTTCCGACTGCAAGTATGACTCGGGCAGTGGCTGGCCGAGCTTTTTTGCCCCGCTCACGGGGGCGGCGCTGGAGCAGCGCGCCGACAGCAGTCATGGCATGGAGCGCATCGAAGTGCGTTGCGGGCGCTGTCACAGTCATCTGGGTCATCTGTTTGCCGACGGACCTGCACCTACAGGACTTCGTTACTGCATCAATGCGCTGTCACTCGAGTTCCTGCCCGACTAGAGCGTCGTCTCGGTTGATGGACGTTAGGCGCGCATCCCGGCTTCGGTGTGTAGCCAGCGCCGGAGTACCTCGCCCAGTTCCTGCTGGCGGTAGGGTTTGGCCAGATAATCCGTCATCCCGGCATCCAGGCATTGCTGACGGTCGGATGAGAGGGCGTTGGCGGTCAGGGCGATGATCGGGGTCTGGCCGTATCCCTCCAGTTTGCGTAACGCCTGTGCTGCCTGGTAGCCGCTGATGCCGGGCAGGTTGCAGTCCATCAGCACCAGATCGAACTGCTGCTGGCGGCAACGCTCAAGGGCTGCTTCGCCGCTGTCGGCGAGTTCTGCGGCATGCCCGAGCTGTTCGAGCATGCCCTGAGCCACCATCTGGTTGGCCGGGTTGTCCTCGACGATCAGGATGGCAGCGTCCGATGCGGGCATGCACGGGATCGTCGCTGTCAGTGCCGGTTCTGCGTCTAGGGTGTTGATCTCTGCGGTCAGCAGTGGAATGCGCACGCGGAAGAGCGAACCTTCGCCCGGGATCGACTCTGCCTCGATCTCGCCCTCCATGGCATCTACCAGCAGTTTGCTCAACGCCAGCCCCAGTCCAGTGCCGCCAAAGCGGCGTGTGGTGTCGAGATCGGCCTGCACAAAGGGCTTGAAGATGGTGGACAGGCGCTCCGGGTCGATGCCGATGCCGCTGTCCTCGACCTGAAATTCCAGCAGAAAGCGGCCGTTGTCGAGCCTGTGCATGTCCGCCAGTACGCGGATGTGCCCCTGCTCGGTGAACTTGATTGCGTTGTTGATCAGGTTGGTAAAGATCTGGCTGAGCCTTGTCGGGTCGCCGATCGCTCGGGTGGGCAGGTCCGGGGCCAGATCAAACTGCAGGCTGAGCCCCTTGCGGATGGCCGTGTGGCGGAACAGATCGACCACGGTGCGGATGCTCTGGTGCAGGTTGAAGGGGGTCTGTTCAAGCTGCAGGTGCCCGGTTTCAAACTTCGACAGATCGAGGATGTCGTTGAGCAGATCAATCAGAATCTGGCCGGAGCTGTAGGCGATCTTCAGGCGTTCGCGTTGCTTGTCGGGCAGTTCGTCGGCCAGTGCCAGCTCGAGCATGCCCAGGACGCCGTTGATCGGCGTGCGTATTTCATGACTCATACTGGCCAGAAACTGGGTGCGTGCTTCGGCCATCTTTTCCGCCTGCTCGCGCGCGGCCTCGGCCTTGCGGTTCGATTCGAGCAGTTCGGTGTTGATGCGGCGCAGCCGTGCGGTACGGTCGGCGACGATATTTTCCAGCTCGCCCAGGTATTTGTGCAGGCGCTCTTCGGCCCGTCGGCGTTCTTCCAGGTAGTGGTTGACGAGATCGAAGTGAGCGTTTGTGGTGGCCACCAGCTGGCCGATTTCATCGCGCTCATGGCGTGCCGGGCAGGGTAGCTGGGCGCGGCTGGGCTGTTCCGGATTGATCCCTGATATGGCCCGGATCAGCGCGCCGAGCGGTTTGGTAAGCATGAAGTAGAACATCACCAGCAGCGCGCCTGAAAGCAGCAGCGTGCGGATAAAGCCGGTCAGCAGCGTGGTCCAGGCGCGGCTGAGAAACTCCTTGCCGTAGTGGTAGGTGTCCACTTCGAGCAGCAGCTGGCCGAGTTCCTCGTCCGGATCGTGATTAACGCGCAGTTCCTGGGTATACAGCCGGGTGGGTTCGAACAGCAGATCGGACAGGCGACGGTCTGCTGCCGGGATCAGGTTGCGTTGCACCGAGGCCAGCGGCAGGTTGTTGTAGTCGATGATTTCCGCCCGCATGATCGAGGGCGACTGCAGCAGCCCCTGGGTCAGCTCGTTGGCGAGTTCGGTATCGATGTTGTAGGCGATCCGTGAGGCCGGCGTGCGGCTGATTTCCATGATCGCGCGCACGTCGTTGTCGATCCCGCGTGATTGATGCTGATAGTCCCACACAACCTGCAGAATGCTGAGCATCAGTCCGAGAAAGAAGGCCATCAGAACGGTGTTGCGGGCCTGCTTGAAGGAGAGACGCTGGGTCAGGGGAATGGGTTTTTCTTTCCAGGGCATGATGAGTCCGGTCGCGTCGATCGACAAGCCGATCAGTCGTCGTAGAGCTGTTTTTTCTTCCAGGGATCGTCGTCGATCTGCTGCGAGTCGAGGGCGCTGACCAGCTGGCTGGTGCGTTCCTTGTCGTCGACGCTTTCGCTGAGGCCGTGCAGCTGCTGGAGAATCTCGCCCAGGCGGCGCAGGGTCGCATCATATTGACCGTAGTTGTTGGCTTTGGCCAGTTCATCGCGCGCCAGAGTGTAGTAATGCTCGGTCAGGCGTGCATTCTGTTCCGCTTCCCAGCTGCGCCGTGCCTGCTGGCGGAACAGCTCGTAGTTGGATGCCGTCTTCAGGTGGGCCAGGCGCTGATGCAGAGCGAAGGTCTGCTGCTGCGTCAGCTCCTTGCGCCGATGTGCTTCTACCGCCAGCTGGTGCAGCTGGTCGAGATGCTGATGCAGCTGCTGCACCTGACGCTCGGCGTGCAGCTGCGGAATTTCGATCTCGGCGTTGCGCAGTTTCTGGAAGTAGAGCTTCAGTCCGTTGCGCTGTTTGCTGAAATCGCGGTTTTGCAGGCGCTCGAGTTGCAGCATGGTGCGGACCTGCTGCTCGAGCAGGAAGTCGGCCAGGATGTCGCGCTGAAACCACTGTGGCAGCTGTTCCTGGGTCTGCTGCAGCTCCTGCAGGCGTTTTTGCAGATCGCGGATCAGGCGCTGGCGCCGTTCGCGCTTTTCTTCCATGCGCTGGTGCACATAGGCCAGCGTTGTCAGTGCCGCGATAAAGATCAGGATGATGGCGGTAATCAGTAACGGGGACATGAAGGTATTCCTGACCGACGATTAGAGAAATATTGTCACCTAATAAGGCAAGTGTACCTGTAAATGTGCTGTCTGATGAAAAACACATTTGTGCTTGACCTTTGGCGTGGTCGTTACTAATATTCGCTCCGTCCTGAGGACGACGTTGCGTCCCCTTCGTCTAGTGGCCTAGGACACCGCCCTTTCACGGCGGTAACAGGGGTT
>CAYWUD010000184.1:0-5164 GCA_964461355.1 uncultured Pseudomonadales bacterium
GATGCGACCGGTACTATCCGCGCTCTGGCGGGTCAGGCAGGTCTGATCGAAGAAAACGGCCAGATCAAAAACGGTGGCCGTGCGCTGACCGTTGACTCTGCTTCCAGCATCGTGGCCGGTCTGACCGGTGGTGCTCCGGCAGCGGTTTACATCGAGTCTGCTGCAGGTACTGCTGCGGGTGGTCGTACTGGTCTGACCGCTGTAGTGGTAGGTCTGGGCTTCATCATCATCTCCTTCTTCGGTCCGCTGGCTTCCATCGTACCGGCGTACGCAACTGCTCCGGCTCTGATGTACGTAGGTCTGCTGATGCTGGGCAACGTTGCCAAGATCGACATGAGCGACTTCGTTGACGGCATGGCCGGTCTGATGTGTGCGGTATTCATCGTGCTGTGCACCAACATCGTAACCGGCATCATGCTCGGCTTCGGTACCCTGGTGATCGGTCGTCTGATCTCCGGTGAGTGGAAGAAGCTGAACGTAGGTACCGTTCTGGTTGCGATCGCTCTGGTAGCCTTCTACGCCGGTGGCTGGGCGATCTAATACAGCCGACTTAACCCAAACAATATGGCATTTGACGGGCAGGGAAACCTGCCCGTTTTTTTGTGCTTGCAGAAAGGCGCATTAAAAAACCCGCCGGAAGGCGGGTTTTGTTGGGTGAATTCCGGGTTCAGGGCTCAGTGGCGGCGCTGCAGGGTGCGATGGCTGTATACCAGCCGTTCGGCGGCGTCACTGACCGCATCGGTTCGCTCCAGCTCCTCCCAGTCAGCGGGGCTGAGCTCGGGGAAAAAGCTGTCGCCTTCGAAGTCGCGATCAATTTCGGTCAGATAGATGCGTTCGGCCAGTGGCAGGGCCTGCCGGTAGATATCGGCACCGCCGATCACCATCAGCTCGTCGATCCCTTTTGCCTTGGCTTCACGACGGGCGATTTCCAGCCCCTGTTCCAGCGAATGGGCCACCTGTACGCCGTCGGCCTGAAAGTCGCTGGTGCGGGTCAGCACGATGTTCAGCCTGCCGGGCAGAGGGCGGCCCAGCGACAGAAAAGTGCTGCGTCCCATGATGATCGGCTTGCCCAGTGTCTGTGCCTTGAAGTAGCGCAGATCTTCCGGCAGATGCCAGGGCATCCGGTTGTTGCGACCGATACAGCGGTTTCTGGCCTGAGCGGCGATCATCGCGATAAGCATGGGGTGATCTCGAGTTGTCACGGGTCGGTTAATACAGCAAATCGGAGCAGGAAAGGCAAGGCGCGTGGTCCAGGCTGTGGTGATGAAAAATTGGCAAAACCAATGCCATTGTTGCTGGGAAAATCTGAAAAAAATCTGATCAATTACCCCGTTTTCGATTGATAAATTCTTCTGTACAGAACTTGAGAGCGCCCCTTAGATTCGGGGTGTAGCCCTTCACCGGGGCTGTGCCTGATAAAGGAGTGCTTTATGACAGTTCATCATGGGCATCAGGATTTTGATGAAAGCTGGGTTGAAGAGGAGTGTGAAGGATCGGTGTCTTCCGGGGAGCGGGAGCCGGGCGTACAGCGCGATGCGCGCCGTAACATAGAGGCGTATTTCGAGCGCAAGCGGCTGCGTGAGCTGCTGGGCGATGCGTACGATCTGGATGATATCGATCTCGACTGAGCCTGACCCAGTGATTGACAGGGGGCCGACAGATGTCGGCCCTTGCTGTTTGTGGCAGGCTGTCGATTATCTGGCAAATAAACGACAGCAGCCTTAATTCGTATCTAAATATTTGTTTGCTTGGTTAGATTTTTTTGTAATAGATGGGGTCAGATGCGTGCGTGCTTCTGCGCTGTATGCATAATAAAGCTCACATTTATTATATTTGTTTATTTATCTTATGGACCGACGGACATTTTTGCGGGCGGGGGGCTTGCTGGGTGTCGGGTTGGGGGTGAGTTCCTGGGTGCAGGCCAAAACAGCCCTGCACCTTAACTGCACGACCGGCCCCAAGCGCACCCTGCGTTTCTACAACCTGCATACCGACGAAAAGCTCGAAAGCACCTACTGGGCCGATGGCTGCTATGTGCCTCAGGCGCTGGAGGGCATCAATCATATCCTGCTGGATTTTCTGCGCAACGAGGCTATTGCCATTGATCCGGGCCTGCTGGATCAGGCCTATCTGCTGCAGCAGCAGCTGGGTAGCGAAGGGGTGATCGAAATCATTTCCGGTTACCGTTCACCGGCTACCAATCAGATGCTGCGTAATAACGGTGGTGGAGGTGTTGCCCGGCGCAGCCTGCATATGGAAGGGCGTGCTCTGGACCTGCGTCTGAGTGACAGTCGTCTTTCCGATGTGCATCGCGCGGCACTGGCGCTCAAGCTCGGTGGCGTGGGCTACTATCCGGGCAGCAACTTTGTCCACATCGATACCGGCCAGGTGCGTCAGTGGCGCGGATAAGTCATTGCAGAAGGGCTAGATCTGACCGGAAAGCCGGCCCGGCTTGGCCGCAAAAATGCGCGACAACCCTTCGCGTTTGAGCAGCAGCTCCAGAGTGCTCTGAATCAGCTGCGGGTTGTCGTACTGCATCACTTCATCGAGGATTTCGCGCGCCCGAGCAAGGGTGATGTTGCGTAGAATCCACTTTACCTTGGGCAGGTTGTTGGCGTTCATCGACAGAACGTCAAACCCCATGGCCATCAGCAGTACCGCCGCGGCCGGATCACCGGCCATTTCGCCACAGATGCTGACGCTGGTGTTTTCGGCATGAGCGTCGCGCACGATCTGACGCAGGGCGGCCAGCACGGCGGGATGGTAGGAGTTATAGAGTGCGGCGACCTGCGGGTTGTTGCGATCCACGGCCAGCAGGTACTGGGTCAGGTCGTTGGAGCCGATCGAGAGGAAGTCGACGCGCTTGGCGATTTCGCGCACCTGATAGACGGCCGCCGGCACTTCGATCATTACGCCAACCGGGGGCAGAGGTACATGCACGCCTTCGGCCACCACTTCGCTGTGCGCCCGGTGTACCAGGTGCAGGGCATCTTCCACCTCCGGCACACTGGTGATCATCGGCAGCATGATGCGCAGGTTGTTCAGGCCCATGCTGGCTTTGAGCATGGCGCGCACCTGTACCAGAAAAATTTCCGGATGATCGAGGCTGATGCGGATACCGCGCCAGCCGAGGAAGGGGTTTTCCTCTTCGATCGGGAAATAGCTCAGCGCCTTGTCGCCGCCGATATCGAGGGTGCGCATGGTGACCAGATTCGGTGCAAAGGCGGCCAGCTGATCCTGATAGATCTCCTGCTGTTCCTTCTCGCTGGGAAAGCGCTCGCGAATCATGAACGGCACTTCGGTGCGGTAGAGCCCGACGCCCTCGGCGCCGTGATCGAGGGAGCGATGAATGTCGCTCATCAAGCCGGTGTTTACCCAGAGCGGCAGGCGATAGGCGTCACGGGTGGTGCAGGGCCGGTCCTTGAGTTCGGCCAGATCGCGCGAAAGCTGTTGTTCTTCGTCGATCACCTCCTGATACAGGCGGCGCAGCTCGGCGTTGGGGTTGGAGTAGACCCGGCCGCTGTTGCCGTCGACGATCAGTTCACGCCCCTCCAGCTTCTGGTACGGCAGATCGATCGCACCCATTACGGTGGGTACGCCCATCGCCCGGGCCAGAATGGCTACGTGCGAGTTGCTCGAGCCCTGCACTGAAACCAGACCGGCCAGCTGTGCGCGCGGTACCTGTCCCAGCATCGCCGGTGTCAGCTCTTCGCTGATCAGGATGGTCTGTTCCGGAAAGTGCTGCGGTGTCGGGTTCTGCTCTTTCAGGTGACAGAGAATACGGCGCCCCAGATCCTTCACGTCGGTAGCCCGCTCGCGCAGGTAGGCGTCTTCCATCAGCTCGAACTGGTGCACATGGCGCTCGATAATCTGCCGCAGCGCCCAGCGGGCGCCGTCACCCTGTTCGATCTGCTGGCGAATCTCGCCGGCCAGGGCATTGTCGTCGAGCATGCGCAGGTAGACGTCGAACAGGGCCAGTTCTTCCGGTGGTAGATGGCAGGCCAGTTTTTCCGAAGTGTCCCGAAGCTCCTGGCGGACGGCTTCAAGTGCGCGATTGAACTGCTCCAGTTCCAGCTCTGGCTGTTCCGCGGTCTGTTCGGGTACGGAGCCAAGGTCTGCCGCCGGCATCATCACCACGGCGGTGCCCAGAGCCATCCCCTGGGCGCCGGCCACCCCCTGAAAACGGGCCAGTTTGGCCGGTTTCTGGGGCGTTTCCTTGACCAGGGTGCCGGTAGCTTCAGCGTGCGCGATCACCGCCGCCAGCTGGGCGGACATGGTGACCATGAAGGATTCTTCGTTTTCCCCGAAGCGGCGTTTCTGCCGTTGCTGTACCACCAGTACGCCGAGGATCTGTCGATGGTGGATGATGGGGACGCCGAGGAAGGCGTGGAACGGCTGTTCGCCGGATTTGGCGATATGCAGGAATTTCGGGTGGCTGGAGGCGTCGGCCAGGTTGATCGGTTCTTCGCGCAGCCCGACCTGGCCGACCAGCCCCTCCGAGCGGCCGAGGCTGAGATGGCCGACCATCTCGGGATTCAGCCCTTCGGAGGCCATCAGGGTGTAGCGTTCGCTGTCGCGATCAAACAGGTACACCGAGCAGGCTTCTGCCTTCATGGCGACCTTGACGCGTTCGACGATAATGCGCAGGGCGGAGGTCAGGTCCCCCGCAGCGTTAACTTCCTGAACGATCCTGCGCAGTGTCATCAACATCAGTTACGGTCCGCTTCCGATATGATCCGATTGAGGCGCGGTGCCAACTCCTTCATGGCCCGGCGATAGACTTCTCGCTTGAACGCCACTACCTGCCCCAGCGGGAACCAGTAGCTTACCCAGCGCCAGCCATCGAACTCGGGAGACTGGCCGCCATCGACACAGACATGCTGGTCACTGGTCAATAACTGTAGCAAAAACCATTTTTGTTTTTGTCCGACACATACCGGCTTGTTGTCATGGCGGACCAGACGCTTGGGCAGGCGGTAACGCAGCCAGCCTCGGGTACAGCCAAGAATCCGGACCTGCTTGGGGCTCAGGCCCACTTCTTCGTGCAGTTCGCGGTAGAGGGCCTGTTCCGGGGTCTCATGTTCTCGGATGCCGCCCTGGGGAAATTGCCAGGCCTCCTGTCCGATCCGTTTTGCCCAGAGTACTTGGCCTCTGTCGTTTGCCA
>CAYWUD010000185.1:0-5143 GCA_964461355.1 uncultured Pseudomonadales bacterium
GGCGAGGGAGAACGCTTTTGTTTTGTGGCGGCCACTCTATAAGCAAAATAGCGGGCTAGATATGCGCCAAAAGTCCTTTTTGCGTGTAGGAAATCAGCCCGGGCAAACCCTGCAGATACAAAAAAACTCCGGCCTTTTGGGCCGGAGTTTTCTAGCGGCAGCAGACGAATGTCAGTCGGCGGTCTGCAGTGCCGGAGTCGGCATCAGGCGTGCGATCACCTGGCTCAGGGCCAGAGCGATCAGGCCCGGTACGATCCAGCCGAGGCCGGCATCGGCCAGCGGCAGGAAGCCAAGGCTCTGCTGCAGGGCCTGGGCAACGCCGATCTTGGCATAGGCCAGACCATCGATCACACCCAGCAGGCACACCGGCGCCAGTGTCACCATAAAGCTCAGACGCGGCTGGTTCAGACGTGCACGGATCAGGCACAGCAGGATCAGGCCGATCGAGATCGGATAGAGCATCAGCAGCGCCGGGATGGTGAAGTTGATCAGCTGTGCCAGACCGACGTTGGCAACCAGCGCACTGATCAGGGCGAAGATCACCGCGTAGGTCTTGTAGCCGAGCTGCGGGAACACCTCGTTGAAGTAGGCGGCGCAGGCACTGATCAGGCCAATACTGGTGCTGAGGCACGCCAGGGTGATGGTCAGGCCCAGGAGCCACTGACCCCAGCCACCGAAGATCTGGGCGATATACAGGTTGATGATCTGTGCACCGTTGCCGGCACCCGCAGCGACATCCAGGCTGGTACCGCCGAGGTAGCCGAGGGTGATGTAGACCGCGGCCAGACCGACAGCTGCGATCACGCCGGCCAGCGAGGTGTAGCGTGCCATCAGCTTGGCATCGGTTACGCCGCGGCTACGCAGGGCATTGATGATGACAATGCCGAAGGCCAGCGCACCGAGGGTGTCCATGGTCTGATAACCCTGAATAAAGCCTTCGGCAAACGGACGCTGTTGCATCGCTTCGGTGGCGGCGGCCTGCAGGCTGCCCTGAGGCAGCAGGAACGTGCCTGCGGCGATCACGCCCAGGACGATGACCAGAAGCGGTGTGATCAGCTTGCCGACCGATTCGACCAGCTTTGCCGGATACAGCGACAGCGCCAGGCTGACCCCGAAGAACACGAGGCTGTAGAGCAGCTGGCTGAGGGTGCCGGCGTTTTCGCCCAGCACGGGCAGCAGGCTGAATTCATAGGCAACCAGGCCGGTACGCGGGGTGGCGAACAGCGGGCCGATGGCCAGATACAGCAGTACGCCGATGGTGATGGCGATCTTGCGCGGCAGGTCGCCGGTCAGCACGTTCAGGCCCCCGCCCATGCGCGCGGCAGCCACAACGCCCAGAAGGGGCAGGCCGACACCGGTCAGCAGGAAGCCGAGAATGGCCGGCAGCAGGTGGTCACCGGCCTGTTGGCCGAGGGTGGGTGGGAAAATCAGATTGCCGGCGCCCAGAAACAGGGCAAAGGTCATCATGCCGACGGCCAGCACTTCCCGAGGTTGCAGTTTCATTAGGAGATACCCCCGATGGATATTCGGTCTTTGATATGAAAAATCCAGGGTGCCTGCGGTATGACGACGGGGCGGCAAACGAGGGGTAGCTCGCAGGGCCAACAGTACGCGTCGCCGGGCGGCGCGTAGTCCCACGCAGGGACAGTTGCAGCTGGGGGTAGCAGCAGCAACCCGAGAGGCTGCCCGATGATGCGTTAAAAACGCAAAAAGCCGTCAATTTAGGACGTGGTTAGCGTTAATTGACGGCTTTTGGCAGCGTAATGAAACCCGATCGCCTGATGGTTCAGGCACTGATGGGGCGAATTGTCACGGTTGGTCGGTTTATGGGCAATTAACTTGGCAATTAATCACCTAACCATTACTCGGAGCTGACGTTTTTACAGGCGGCTGACCTTTTGCTGCATTCTGTCAGGCGAGCTCCTGCTCGAGCTGTTCGAGCTCCTCCTGGCGCACCATCCAGTCTTCCTCAATCGTCTGCTCCTGTTGCTTGAGCGCGCTCTGCTGCGCCAGGCAGGTCTTCAGCTCGCCCTTGCGCGCATCGCTGTAGAGCCCGCTGTCGGCCAGCTGTGCTTCGACGCCCGCCAGCGCCTCCTGCACCTGCTCGAGCTGCTGCTCGAGTTTTTCCAGCGCCTTTTTCAGCGGTCGCAGCTTGGCGCGCTTTTCCGCGTCCAGACGTTTCTGCTCCTTGCGTTCGGCCGCGCTCTGACTGGCGCTGCCGTTGTCTGCCGGGCTGCTGGCGGCCTGACGCGCTTCGCGGCGCGCCTGCTCCAGCCAGCGGGCATAGTCGTCCAGATCCTGCTCCCAGGGCTGCACCTGACCGTCGGCGACCAGCAGCAGATCGTCAACACAGTTGCGGATCAGGTGACGGTCGTGGGAAACCAGAATCATCGCGCCCTCGTATTCCTGCAGCGCCATGGTCAGGGCGTGGCGCACTTCCAGATCCAGGTGGTTGGTCGGTTCGTCGAGCAGCAGCAGGTTGGGTTTTTCCCAGGCGATCAGCGCCAGTGCCAGGCGTGCCTTTTCGCCACCGGAGAAGTCACGGATCGGCTCTTCGGCGCGGGGGCCGCGAAAACCGAAGCCGCCGATAAAGTCGCGCAGACTCTGTTCGGTGGCCGTCGGCGACAGGCGCTGCAGATGCAGCAGACAGCTGGCATCGAGGTCGAGCTTTTCCAGCTGGTGCTGGGCAAAGTAGCCGATTTTCAGATGCTCGCCGGTTTTCAGCTCGCCGCCCAGGGCGCTGAGTTCGCCGGCCAGGGTCTTGATCAGCGTCGATTTGCCGGCGCCGTTCGGGCCCAGCAGACCGATCCTTGATCCCGGCAGAATACTGAGTTTCACCTGCCCGAGGATGGTCTTGCCCGGGTAGCCGAGTGCGAGCTTGTCGGTGCTCAGCAGCGGGCTGCTGAACTTGTCCGCTTCCGGGAAGCGGAAGTGGAATTTCGAATCGACATGCGCCGGAGCGATCTCCTCCAGCCGCGCCAGCGCTTTCAGGCGGCTCTGGGCCTGCTTGGCCTTGGTCGCCTTGGCGCGGAAGCGGTCGATGTAGCTCTGCATATGGGCGCGTTCGCGCTGCTGCTTCTCATGGGCGGCCTGCTGCTGGGCCAGTCGCTCGGCGCGGGTGCGTTCGAAGGCGGAGTAGTTGCCACGATACTGGGTGATGCGGTGCTGCTCGATATGGGCGATCTGATCGACCACAGCGTCGAGAAAATCACGATCGTGGGAGATGATCAGCAGGGTGCCCGGGTACTGACGCAGCCAGCCTTCCAGCCAGAGAATGGCATCGAGGTCGAGGTGGTTGGTCGGCTCGTCCAGCAGCAGCAGGTCGGAGGGGCTCATCAGGGTACGGGCGAGGTTCAGGCGCATGCGCCAGCCCCCGGAGAAGTCGGCTACCGGACGCTGGATCTCGGCCTGACTGAAGCCCAGACCGTGCAGCAGCTGTTCGGCCCGCGAACGGGCGCTGTAACCGTGGTGCAGCTCCAGCTCGGCGTGCCAGTGGGCCAGCGCCTGATTGTCATCGGTGGCTTCAGCGGTGGAGATGCCGCGTTCGATCTCGCGCAGGCGCTCGTCACCGTCGAGCACATAGTCGACCGCCGCCTGGGTTCTGGCTTCGACTTCCTGGGCCATATGGGCGATGACCAGCCTGGCGGGCAGGTCGACCTGCCCCTGATCGGCCTGCAGAACCCCGGTCAGCAGGGCAAACAGGCTCGATTTGCCGCAGCCGTTGGCGCCGACCAGACCCAGGTGCTGGCCGTGGTGCAGACTGAGGCTGGCCTCCTCGAGCAGCACCTTGCCGCCGCGTTGTAAACTGACTTGGTCTAAACGGATCATCGTCGCTGTATCCAGATTGTCGGCGCCTGTGCACCGGAATAAAGGGCGTACTCAGGGTAACGGATCAAAGATGCTGGGTACTCGCTGCGGTCCCAGCGGTAGCCGGCCACGGCTGCGGTTCAGCGCAACGGCAGGCCCCTGTTGGCGTTTGCTGCGCGCCGGCGGTATGTGCGTGGCCTGCTCCGATTTTGCCGGGCGCCCGCGCCGGGGCCGCTCGCTGTCGTGCTGCTGGCGCCATTCCTGCGTCTGCTGGTGCAGCAGTTTCTGGCGCTGACGCACAAAGCGCAGTGCTTCGCGGTAGTGACCCAGTTCCTCGGTGCAGGACTGGATGCTTCGACGCAGCTGGCGCAGCGCTTCGCGGTACTGCTGCAGCTGCTCGCGGGCACGCTCGAGCTGGCGTCTGGCCATCGTACTGCCGATGCTTTTGACCCGCGCCTTGGCCAGTGCCTCGCGCGCGCGGGCCTTTTCCTGACGAATGCGCAGCGGATCGCGTTCCGATTTCAGCTGCTTGAGCTGCATCTGCCGCTGCCTCAGGGCTTCACGGCAGTGCTGTTCCTGCGCCTGCATCAGGGACTGCCATTGCTGCTCCTGATCCTTGAGATCATCCAGAGCCAGCAATGGGGAGTCGGCAGGGGGGAGGGCAGCGGGCATTGGGGTTCCTTGGAGGCACTTCGCAGGGCGAGCGATTATACGGGAAAGCGGATCGGGGTCGTAACTGTGGACAATCCGGTATCGGGCTCGATACGTCGGTCACTGCGGCGGCGGAACTTTTCGGGTTAGAATCAAGTCTTTATAAAAATCCGCAATAAGCGGTTTATGGACAAAGGATACAGCGATGAAATTGAAACCACTGGCGGCGACGGTCGCTCTGGCCATCCTGCCCGGCATCGCGATGGCCGCTCCGCTCGCTTCGGATGAGGACAAACTCAGTTACAGCGTGGGGGTTACGGTCGGGGAAAACCTGAAGGTGGAGTTTCCCGAACTGAAGGCCGAAGCCATCCTGGCGGGTCTTGGTGACGCGCTCAAGGGGCAGGAGCTGCAACTGAGTGATGAACAGATCGAGGCCCTGATGCTGGATCTGCAGCAGAAGCGTCTGGCCGAGCAGCAAAAGCGGATGGAAGAACAGCTGGCCAAGTTTGCACAGGAAAAAACGGATAACCAGAACAAGGGCGATCAGTTCCTGGCCGAGAACGCCAAGAAGGACGGTGTGGTCCAGACCGAAAGCGGTCTGCAGTACAAGGTACTGAGTGCAGGTAAAGGCGATCGTCCGGCTGCCGATGCAGTGGTCACGGTCGATTACGAAGGGCGTCTGCTC
>CAYWUD010000186.1:0-5124 GCA_964461355.1 uncultured Pseudomonadales bacterium
GTACATCGCCTTGGCGTGCAGCGGAATATCTGGACGGCTCCAGGCATCGGGGGCTGGAGACAGATCGTCGGTGTTGGTTTCGCCGGTCACCTTGAACACGCTGTAGGTGAGCTTTTCCGGCAGTTCCGGCTTGTCCAGGAACCATTCGGCATCGGCCCAGGACTGCAGAACGGCCTGCGCGCTGGCGTTGCCGGCGTCGGCCTTTTCCTTCACATCGTGGAAGGCTTCAAAGACCAGCAGGGTCTTTTTCAGCTGGGCGGCGGCCAGTTCGCCCAGAGCGGCGCTGTCGAGCAGCTCGACCAGGGTGGCGATGTTGTAGCCGCCCTGCATCATGCCCAGCAGGGCAACGGCTTTTTCGGCACTGACCAGCGGGCTTTGAGCTTCGCCCTTGGCAACAGCCGAGAGGAATCCGGCCTTTACATAGGCTGCTTCGTCAACGCCCGGCGGTACCCGGTTTTCCAAGAGGTCGAGGAGGTACTTGTCTTCACCGGCCGGCGGGTTTTTCAACAGCTCCACCAGACCGGCCATCTGGTCGGCGTTCAGCGGCTTGGGCGGAACACCTTCAGCAGCACGTTCTTGTACATGGGTACGGTAGGCTTCAAGCATTATTAGGCCTCTCGGATAGAAACCCGGGGCTTCGCACGCTGCTGATGCCTGGGGTGGGCCGAGGACCGTAAGAGTGTGCGAAGTGGCGGGTTTGAGACTGGAATGGGACGTCCAATTTGGACGACAAAGTATATAAAAATAGCCTTACAAAGTTAAGTAGAAACCCTGACGAATGCCTAGTATCGGCCACGGGGCCGGAGCCGCACTCAGGCGGCGTCGGCTTCCGGGGCGGCGATTGCGAAGGGGATCAGGCTCAGCTGCTGGGGTTCGACCTCGAGATACCAGCCCTGGGCGGCCCAGTCACCGAGCACGATGCGCTCGCAGGTGCGCGCCTCGAGGTGTACCGGATGACGGCCCGGACGGTGGGTGTGGCCGTGAATCAGCAGTTCGCCACCGTGTTCGCCAAGCAGTGCGGCCACGGCCTGCTCGTTGACGTCCATCAGGGCGCGCGACTTGTACTGATTGGTTTCCTGGCTCTGGCTGCGCAGGTTGCCGGAAATGCGTTCGCGTACCGAGCGCGGCAGGCTTTTGAGCAGGCGCACCGTAACGCGGTTGCGCAGCAGGCGGCGAAAGCGCTGATAGCCGTGATCGTCGGTGCAGAGCAGGTCGCCATGGGAGAGCACCACGCGGCGCCCCTGCATCATCACCGGCAGCGGATCGTCGATCAGGGTAGCGCCGCTGGCGTCGAGAAACTGCCGGTCGATCATGAAGTCGCGGTTGCCGTGGATCAGATACAGGCCGCGGCCGCTGTCGGCAAAGGCGCGCAGCGCCTCGATGATCGGGCGGTGGAAGGTTGCGTCCATGGCGTCATCGCCAACCCAGGTCTCGAACAGGTCGCCGAGGATATACAGTTCCTCGGCCTGCTGGCCCTGCTGCTCGAGAAAACGCAGAAACGCCCGGGTAATCGCCGGGCGTTCAGGACTCAGGTGCAGATCAGCGATGCACAGCGTGCTCATTCAACGATTTCCGCAGAGGTGATCAGGACCTCTTCACGCGGTACGTCCTGGTGGTAGCCGTAGTTGCCGGTCGCCACTTCCTTGATGCGGTTGACCACATCCATCCCTTCGACCACGGCGCCGAAGACACAGTAGCCCCAGCCCTGTGCGCTCTTGGACTGGTGGTTGAGGAAGTCGTTGTCGGCCACGTTGATGAAGAACTGGGCGCTGGCCGAGTGCGGCTCCATGGTGCGGGCCATGGCGATGGTGCCGGCGCTGTTGCCAAGACCGTTATCGGCCTCGTTCTCGATCGGTGCGTTGGTCGGCTTTTCTTCCATGCCCGGAGCAAAACCGCCGCCCTGGATCATGAAGTTGTTGATCACCCGATGGAAGATGCAGTTGTTGTAGTGACCGCTTTTTACGTACTCGAGAAAGTTCGCCACGGTTTTGGGCGCTTTTTCTGCGTTCAGTTCCAGTTTGATATCGCCAAAATTGGTATGCAGGATAACCATCGTTCTCATCCGGTCAGCGTGGTGGAGGATCTTTACCCGCCGAGTGCGCGCGTGGCCGTTTCTCAGGGGCAAAGAGGCGGGTATAATAGCGCCTTTTAAAATACTTGAGAAACCTTCTCGGTTGATTGGCAGCTCCCGTTTTCGGGCCTCTGATCCCGTCCTGTGGCGGGCTGCCGATCCGGTATTCGGGTTAATCCCCCCTGTTTCGCCCGGTCAGCCGGCGCTGGCCTTCGATGGATTCAAAAAAGATCAATTATGAGCGCACCTGAAAGTCCCAAAGCGGCCAACTTCCTTGAGCAGATCATTGCGGCGGACCTCGAGTCCGGCAAGCACGGTGGCCGTCTGCAGACCCGTTTTCCGCCCGAACCCAATGGTTACCTGCATATCGGCCATGCCAAGTCGATCTGTCTGAACTTCGGCCTGGCGCAGAAATTCGGTGGGCAGTGCAACCTGCGCTTTGATGACACCAACCCGGGCAAGGAAGATCAGGAATACGTCGATGCGATCGAGCGTGACGTGCGCTGGCTCGGCTTTGAATGGTCCGGTGAGGTGAAGTATGCCTCCAGCTACTTCGATACCCTGTATGACTGGGCGCTGCACCTGATCCGCGCCGGCAAGGCCTATGTCTGTGACCTGTCTCCGGAGGAGGCGCGCGCCTACCGCGGCACCCTGACCGAGCCGGGCCAGAACAGCCCCTACCGTGAGCGCAGCGTCGAGGAAAACCTGGCGCTGTTCGAGAAGATGCGTGCCGGCGAGTTCGACGAGGGCGCCTGCGTACTGCGTGCCAGGATCGATATGGCCAGCCCCAATATCAACCTGCGTGATCCGATCCTGTACCGTATCCGCAAGCTCAGCCACCATCAGACCGGTGACACCTGGTGCATCTACCCGACCTATGACTTTGCCCATGGTCAGGAAGATGCGATCGAGGGGATTACCCACTCCATCTGTACCCTCGAATTTGCCGACCACCGCCCGCTCTACGACTGGTTTATCGAAAACCTGCCGGTACCGCACCAGCCCAAGCAGTTCGAGTTCGCCCGTCTGGAGCTCAACTACACCGTGACCTCCAAGCGCAAGCTCAAGCAGCTGGTCGATGAAGGCCATGTCGATGGCTGGAACGATCCGCGCATGCCGACCATCTCCGGTCTGCGTCGCCGCGGTGTACCGGCCGCGGCACTGCGCAGCTTCTGCGACATGATCGGCGTCAACAAGGCCGGCGGCGTGGTCGATGTGGCGATGCTCGAGCACTGTATCCGCGAAGAGCTCAACCGTGTGGCGCCGCGGGCGATGGCGGTGCTCAATCCGGTGAAAGTGGTGCTGACCAACTATCCCCAAGGTCAGGTCGAGGAGCTGACCCTGCCGGTCCATCCGCAGGATGAAAGCCAGGGCGTGCGTACCGTACCCTTCAGCCGTGAGCTGTACATTGATCGAGCCGACTTTGCCGAGGAGGCACCGCGCAAGTGGAAGCGTCTGGCCCCTGATCATGCCGTGCGTCTGCGCGGTGGTTACGTGATCCAGTTCGAAGAAGCGATCAAGGATGCGCACGGCGAGATCGTCGAACTGCGTTGCCGCTACGACGCCAACACCCTCGGCGTGAACCCCGAGGGCTACAAGGCCAAGGGCGTTATTCACTGGGTCAGTGCCGAACAGGCGCTGGACGCCGAAGTGCGTCTGTACGACCGTCTCTTCTCCGCCGAGAAGCCCGATGGCGACAAGGAGGTCAGCTTCCTGGAGCACCTGAACCCTGAGTCGCTGGTGGTGGTCGAGCAGGCCAAGCTTGAGCCGGCGCTGGCCACTGCGGTTGCCGAACAGGCCTACCAGTTCGAGCGTGAGGGCTACTTCTGTCTCGACAGCGAAGCGGACGGCAAGCTGGTGTTCAACCGCACCATCACCCTGCGCGATACCTGGGCCAAGCTGGCGAACCAATCCTGAGGACCTTGCTGTGTTGAAGATCTATAACTCCCTGACTCGCCAGAAAGAGGTGTTCCAGCCGCTGGAAGAGGGCAAGGTCAAGATGTACGTCTGTGGCATGACCGTATATGACTACTGTCATGTCGGTCACGCCCGGGTGATGGTGGCCTTTGATGTGGTGGCGCGTTACCTGCGCGCCCGCGGCTATGACGTCAACTACATCCGCAACATCACCGATATCGACGACAAGATCATCCGCCGCGCCAACGAAAACGGTGAAGCCTTCGATCAGCTGACCGAGCGCTTTATCCAGGCGATGCAGGAAGATGCGCGCCGCATGGGCGTGATCGATCCCGATCACGAGCCGCGTGCCACAGCCCATATCGATGACATTGTGGCGCTGGTTGAGACCCTGATCGAAAAGGGCTTTGCCTACGCCGCCAGCAATGGCGATGTGTACTACCGTGTGGCCAAGTTCGAAGGCTACGGCAAACTGTCGGGCAAGGTGCTGGAAGATCTGCGTGCCGGGGCCCGTGTCGAGGTGGAAGAGCACAAGGAAGACCCGCTTGACTTCGTGCTGTGGAAAGCGGCCAAGCCGGGCGAGCCGAGCTGGAGCTCGCCCTGGGGTGAGGGGCGTCCGGGCTGGCATATCGAGTGCTCGGCGATGAGCAAGTGCTGCCTGGGTGATACCTTCGATATCCACGGCGGTGGTCCGGATCTGAAATTCCCCCACCACGAAAACGAGATCGCCCAGAGCGAAGCGGCCAACGGCTGCACGTTCGTCAATACCTGGATGCATGCCGGTGCGGTGCGGGTCAACAACGAGAAAATGTCCAAGTCCCTGGGCAACTTCTTCACCATCCGCGAAGTGCTGGAAAAGTACGATCCGGAGGTGGTGCGCTACTTCCTGATTTCCAGCCAGTACCGCAGCCCGATCAACTACTCCGAGGAGAGTCTGCAGGAAGCGGCGGGGCGCCTCGAGCGCCTGTACACCGCACTGAACGGTCTTGATCTGGAGGGCGTGGAAGCGGCCGGTGGCGAAGCCTGTGTCGAACGCTTCTTTGCCGCGATGGATGATGACTTCAACACTCCCGAAGCACTGGGTGTGCTGTTCGAGCTGGTGCGCGAACTGAACCGCGCGCGCAAGGAGCAGGCTC